>JBFGHF010000328.1:0-5274 GCA_041578355.1 Acidobacteriota bacterium | reverse complement strand
CGCGGATGTTGACGATCTTGCCGGGTTGCAACACCCCGACGTCCGGGCCCACGTTGCCCTCGGCCACCACCGCCCAGGTGGATCGGTCCACCAGCGCTTGCGTAGCCGCCTGAAGGGCCGGGTTGCGGGCCTCGCCCTCCGCCGGGCGCGCGATGGGAGGCGGCAGGATCCGCGTGGCGCTCGGCTCCACGCCCAGCGGGACCTGCAGCGAAGCGGGCGCCAAGGCTGGCTGGGGCGCCTTGGTCGAAATGTCCAAACCGGAGGCCACCGCGGTGGTGGGCTGCAGCATCTCGTATCGGACTTTGAAGCCGCTCACGTTGGTCTGTTCTCCCATGCTCACCGACAGCACCGCCTGAGGCAGTCCCAACAAGGACGGAGGCTGAAAGTGGCCCTGGTCCAAACCGCTCAACGGCTCGGGCAGGACGTAACAGTTGAACCCGTTGCGCCGGGCCAGCCGTTTGAGGAAGCGGATGTCGCTGGAGCGTTGGGTGGTGGTCCCCTCGGGCTCGACCAGCACCGGCGCCGTGGGCTGGATCTGGGGGACGACACCGTACTGCCCGAAGACCGCGGCGGCGATGGCGCTGTCTGGCATGTTGGGCCAGGGCATCACCTTTTCCTGCAGGTTCATCATGGAGGTGACGTCCATGCCCGTGACTTCGAGAGTCGACTGCCCCGGCTCGTCGGAGTAAGTGACCTCTTGATCGGAGACGTAACCGTTGATGATCGCCTGGGGCGCGCCCAAGCCGGTTTGAACCCGCACGGTGACGGGTACCAGGGGGCGGAAGAGGTCGAGTTGGAGAATGCTCCAGTCTCCCAAGGCGGTCTGGGCGATGCCGAGCCGCAGGCGGAGGATTCCCGCCTCCTCGGTGGAAGACTCGACCTGAATCTCCTGTATGGCATCCATGACGAACGGGGGTGCCGGGACGAAACCGATCTGTAGAGTGTAGGAAAGGGGCAATTCGCTCTACCTCGGAACCAGGGGAATTCCCAATTTGCGGCCCACTTCCTCGAGAAGTTCATCGGGGCGCAGGGCGTGATTGGCGTCGCAGATACGCCAGAACTGTTCGGGGTCGTCGTAGAACTGGAAGGCGATGCGATCCAGCCGGTCTCCCTGGCGAACGGCGTGACCTTGCACCACGGGCGCCTGGGAAATGATTCTGAGAAGCTTGAAGGGCCGTTCGCGCCCCGAGGAGTCGACGTAGACCGCTTCAGCGACTGTTTCGTAGCGGCTTCCGGGGAAGAACATTGAATTGGTCCTTAATCGTAGTGTTGTGTTCTTTGAGGTATTGGGACCGATCCCGATCCCGGATGCGATCCCGATCCCGAGTAGCGCCAGTCCCGAGTGCGCTGCTCCGAGGTCTCGGGGATTGGAATCGGCATCCCGGCCGGCTCCACGCCCCGCGCCCTAGAACGGCAGCATCCCCTTGATCTGCTCGACCGAGTTGGCGACGTTGCTGCGCGCCAGCACTTCCTTGGCGATGTGGTTGATCAGCCCCAACGTATCGAAGGGGATGCCTGCACGCCCCAGTTCTTCTCCCGAAAGGGCCCGCATGGAGAGCTGCACTTGCGCTCGAATGGGGTTCAAGATCGTGTCGTAGGCTTGTTCGGTGATCGAGACCGAAGTCACTCTGACCGGAACCACCCGCGGCGCCCCCCAGACCAGCAGCACCAGTGGCGCTTGAGCCGGGCTGATCAACGATGTCCCCACCAGGCTGAGCGCTTTGTTGAGGATCACGGTGGCCGAAGGCGGGTAGAGAAGCAGCTCCAGAGCTGCCAGCGTCGGGTGCACGCCCACGGCTTGCGCCAGCGGGTTGGAGGATTCCAGTTGATCGGCGGCGTCGATCTCGATCGTCACGCTGAAGTTCTCGCTGGGCGGCACCCGCGGCAAAGAATCTCCCGCCTCCCGGCGCCCCGGGGAGCCGCCTCCCCCCGCGGGTGAGAAGGTTCGTGTCATCGTTTCCGGGTTGTACTGGAAGACGATCAGATTGGTGGGAATGGGCAACTTGGTCTCGAAAACCACCAGGGCGCCCTTGAGAAGCCGCGGGCTGCGAGGGAACTCGGATGCCATCTATCGGGCCCTCCCCGTCGAAAGCGGTTCCCCGGGTGGGGGCTCGGGAGCTTCAAGGCCGAAGTCGAAGATCAGGTGAAAGACGCCGTGACTTCCCGCCACCACCTGTGTGCGGGCTTCCGGGAAACGCAGACGACGGATCAACTTCCCCATGCTATTCGCCAAAGCTGTCGTCATGGCGCCGTCGCTCCGGGAGACGGAATAGTGATACTTGCCTGAGATCCCTGGAAGTGGGCCGCTCGAGATGAGCAATCCCTGACTCGTCTCGGCCAGTTCCAAGGACTGGATCAAGGGATCTCCTCCACTTTGCCGAGAAGCGACGGGCCGGTTGACTCGATCGATTGCAGCAGAGATTTCGCCGAGATGCTGCGCAAACCAAACGCTTGGCGCAGCGATCACTCCACGTTGGCACAGCAAGGCGATGATAGGCATCAGAAGGAGCAGGGCCAGTGCCGAAAGGGCGTGAGCGGGACGCCAAGGCAGCATCCCCGACCACTCGGCCGTGGCCGTGGCCGCCACCAGAGCCAACGAAGTCCACTGCGCTTCGGAGAATCCGCCCCAGAAGCGCCGCATGTCCGCCCGCCAGAACTCCAGCAGGAAACGGAGCAAGCCGTAGCCGACCAGGTAACCCGAAAGGGCCCAGCCTGCCGGTGCTCCCGCGCTGACGGAGAGAGCTCCCAAAGTCGCCAGGCAAAGGAAGCCGACCGCCTCGATCATTTGCAGAGGGAGCAGCTTGACTCCGGCCAGCCAGGGGGGGAATCCCTCGGGCAAGCTCCGGAGGCCGTAAGCCACCCCCCAGCGGTGTGGGCGTCCGTGACAGCAGCCAGCCCGGAAGCAGCCCATGCGCCCGCAGGCCTGGGTCAGGGCCAGGCCCACACTGACGACATCGAGCAGGCGCAAATCGAATCGCCCCACCGTCCAGGAGAGCACGCCCACCGAACCCAGAACCACGAACTTGTAGTGATAGAGGCTGTAGGTCTCCCTTCCGAGCAATAGCTTGGTACCAATGGCGGTCGCGTAGCTGGTTGCGACGGCCGCGGCCATCAGCAAAGCCGTGCTCAGGCCGGGGAGCCCGGCGCCGCGGCCGAGGACCATGGCGAGGAGGAAGCCGGTTACCACACCCGTGTAAAGGGTTGTCTTGTAGCGGAACCAGCCCCGCGTGGTTGTTTCGATGCGAGATTGTTCATCCATCGTGAGTCTCAGAAGAATTGAGATCGGCGAGTGAGGGGTCTTCAGCAGATCGGGAACGTCGGCCTCACTCCCTTCCCCGAGGTTCCGGCGCCCCTCGCGGCACACCGCCCTCGCCACTGCCGCCGCCACTCGCCCGGACAATTGTGTTGTTCCAGGCATCGCTTAAGAAGTGCGGCCAGATTTCCCCAAAGGTTTCGCCATACTGCATGTAGTGGTCCCAGTCCACGTAATTGGTGCCGAACATCCTTTCGAACTTGGGGGAACGGGCTCCTTGGGACTGCCACATGACGAAATCCTCGCGCAGCGCGCCGTATTGGAGATCCAGCATTCCTTGGGCGACTCTCGGGTCGGGCATGGGAACGGGGATCGGTTGCTGTCGGCCCGTCAACACACCCGAGACAACTCCCTCAAAGGCGGCCTGCGCTTGGGCTCGCGTCTCGGCATCGTCGGAGCACATTTGAAGCCGGAGACCGCTGCGCAGGCGCGGGGCGCTCTGACCCACCTGGTGATGAGTTTGCTGGTTCCAGGTCTTGGCCAACGAACCGGCCGCCGCAGCGTTGGCGTCGCCCTCCAAGGCCGCCTCGGAAGCTGTTCCTCCGCCACCCTGCTGCTGAACCACATGGGCGAGTTCGTGAGCGATCAAAGCGTCACCGAGTGGCGTCCCGGGCCGGTAGCGTCCCTCCGCGAAGGTGATCTCATCCCCCACGGTGAAGGCTTTGGCCCCCAGTTGGCGCGCCGTCCCCGCCGCCTCGGCGTCGGTGCGCACGCGAACTCCTGAAAAGTCGGCCCCCAGCGCCGACTCCATGGCTGAGCGGACGTGACTCTGCAAAGGCTGGCCCTTCTTCTCTCCGTCGTCCTCGAAAGCGGCCGACGAATCTCCGGCCCGCGCCAAGCGGCTCAATTCTCGATTCCCCAGCGTGGATTGGAGCGCCGCCACGGTGTCGGGCGGCCTACCTTCGCGCACGCCGTGCTTCGGGGGCGGCGCTTGCCCCTTTCGCGACTCGGCCCGCTCGCGAAAACCCAAGATTCGTGCCATCACCCATTCTTTGGTAGTCAAGGCGTCTCCTGCATGGAAAGAATTGAATCGAAACGTATTTGAATCGTCATCTTCATCGAATCGTGAACCCAATCAGACCGCTGCGTAGCAATGTCTCCTCCGGTTGGTTGGCGACTCGAGAGACTCTTACCGAATAGGAGCCGGGACGGCTCAGCTCGAACCATTCCGTCAAATTGACCGGCCAGCCCGACTCGATGGTGGAGCCGGGCGGGATGACGATGACCCGTTTGTATGCGGCCGGCAGGTTTTCTGCCGCATTTCGGGTCCGCTCGCCTGCCGCGGTCATTGCAACTGGCTCCGAGTCCCGAAGAAGCGAGAAACTGTAATCGCGGAGCATGTGCATCTCAACGCTCGAAATGTCACGCCGACTTCGATTCGCGATAAAAACCTTGAGCTGGATCGGTTGTTTGGCGGAGTAAGAGGTGTTATCCAGTTGGATGCCGAGACGAAGACCTCGGGAGGTGTTGCCCCATTCAGTGGTTGGAGCCCGTGCGAGCATACGTCAAACCAAGGAAAAGAGGTACGCGGCCAAATTCAGCAAGTCCCATTCTCGTAGGGAAAGTCGGTCGGATACGTCTTCGTCCAGGTTGGCATTTTGTTGGTGGCCGATCCTTTGCCGTCGTTGAGCCTCTTCCCCGACAGCGTCCAGTCCGAGGCGCAGGTCCCCGATGACCCGGTTTTATTGGCTTTTGCACTCCAGTCCCACTTCACCATGGCTAACGGGACACGAGGCGCTTTCGGGGGCTTGGCGGGTTGCCAGAGCAGCCACATCTTGAAATAGTCGTCGATGAAGAGTTCCTTGTTCCCTGGAGCATTGCCGCCTTCCGGATTGTCATTTGTCTCGATCGTAGCCTTACCGGCGGACGTCACGGCCTTTTTCTCATATGGATCCGTGGTGTCCAGAACGTCGCCACCCGTCTTGATGCGCTTGCTCGAGTTGCCAGCAGTTGTGTAGTGG
>JBFGHF010000327.1:0-5274 GCA_041578355.1 Acidobacteriota bacterium | reverse complement strand
TCTTCCAAGCTTCCGAGGGATCATCGTCGGGCTCGACTTGGCGCTGGGCGGGAGAGCCGTGCACCAGGACCCGCCCCCCCAAGTCGGAGCAGAGTTCGACCAGCCCGCCCATGACGGTGCGGGTGCGTTTCAGGATTTGCTCGTCCCGGGACGTGATCGACAAGCCGGCGGGAGTCACCAAGAGCCAATGGAGCCCGACGATATCCAGCCCGGCTGATTCGGCCGCACGGCGAAACCTGGCCCGGTCCCGCGGAGCGAGCAGATGGGGAGAATCGCCCAGCGTAAACGGCGCCAGTTCGAGGCCCTGGTAGCCCAAAGCGGCCGCGTATTCACACTGCCTCTGGAACTCGAGTTCCGAAAGTACTTCATTGCAAAGCGCGAGTTTCATGGCCCTCCATCCTAGCCCAAGAGGCCCTGCTTCGTCTTCCGTCGGCCCGGTCCTACCCGAGGCGGAGAGCCCCGAAGCGGCTCCTGCTTTGGAGTCCGGCGGCTTGCCGCCGCCTTGTCATCTGCAAGCCACTGTCAACAAGGTATGACGAGATTGAGCAAAAGCGGGAGCAAGCCCCCGCACTCGCGCGTCCTAGGGACGAGAATGAGAGAGAAACCACTCGTAGAGTTCCGGGTTGGCGTAGGTCTCCGTCCAGCTGTCGTGTCCGGCGTCGGGGTAAATCGTGAGCCGGGCATCCCCCCGGAAGCGTTTGAGGGCGTCAACCATTCTCTGCGATTCTTCGACCGGCACCACTCGGTCTTTGGCGCCGTGAAAAGCCCAGATCGGCATCCCTCGAAGCCGCAGCGCCCAGATGCCCGAGCCTCCTCCGCAGATGGGCGCCACCGCGGCGAACCGCTCGGGTGCCGCCGCCGCCAGACTCCAGCTCCCGTATCCGCCCATGCTCAGACCGGTCAGGTAGATGCGCGCCTCGTCGACCTTGTGCTCCGAAACCACCTTGTCGAGCAGGGCAAGCAAAACCTCGTTCGACCAAAGCTCGCCGTTGGGGAGTTGCGGAGACACCACGATAAAGGGAAAGTCGGGCTGCGACTCGACGAGTTTGGGCGGGCCGTGCGTCTTGACGCGCTCCAAGTCGTCGCCCCGCTCACCTGCTCCGTGGAGAAAGAGGATCAGAGGCCACTTCTTCTCCCCTTGAGACTGGTAGTCCCGGGGCAGGAAAAGCAAGTACCGCGCTCGAAGGGGCCGCGTGACCTCGGTTGCAAATTGATGAGCGGTCTGTGCCGGCGCGGGTTGGGTGGCGACACAAAACAGGGCTCCCACACCCAGCAGAGAGGCGAAAACGGTGAGCGCTATCCATCGAGTCAGTCGTTTCATTTGCAAGCCGAAGTCTAGGGAGGAGCCGCCTCGGCGTCAATCTCGCTCCGGGCGCCACGGCCTGAGGCGCGGCAACCAGCGAGGGACGTTCTTCTTGAACTCGAGGTAGGGCTCGCCGAAGCGATGCACCAATCCGGGCTCCTCCCATAAGGGGATGTAGATGGCGTTGACGGTGAAGAAGATCGTCGCCCAGGTGAGCAGGACAAACGAGCGCAGAATCGCGGCCTCCCCCAGAAGGACAAGTATCACGCCGCTGATCATGGGGTTCCGGACGTGGCGGTAGGGCCCTTCCACAACCAGGTTTCGGGTCGCATCCCATGGAGCCAGGGTCCCATCGCCGACCCGCCAGAAAAGGGAAATAGTCCGATACATCAGGGTCAAGCCGAGGGCAATCAAGCCCAACCCGAGCAGACGGGTCAGAGTGGCGAACGGGGATGAGAGGGCGAAATCAGGTTGCGCGTCCGGATTGTAGAGGATCAGGGACGGCACAACGATGAGGACGGTGAAGGGAAGAATCAGCGCCCGAATCACCTTCCAGCGCGGCATGTTTCTTCCTCGGAAGGCAGGCTTCCAGCCTGTGAGAAC
Organism: Acidobacteriota bacterium; assembly: GCA_041578355.1. Taxonomy (GTDB): domain Bacteria; phylum Acidobacteriota; class UBA6911; order RPQK01; family JANQFM01; genus JBFGHF01. The sequence goes on along the minus strand of JBFGHF010000327.1, from coordinate 3,368 downwards.
GCAGTCAGGCATCCACGGCGTCGTCCGGCTGGAGGCCTTTGTTGCCTTGTCCCCAACGCCCAGCCCTCGCCGACTAATGCAGCCTACTTCCGACTCGGGACACTAGGGTTTCGCCGTTTGGGGCGAGGTACGAACGAGGACAGGCAAGATGCCTATCCTCCGGTTTCTCGCGTCCGCCTGCGGAAGACGAAAGCGAGGGAAACGTCTTCAGCCCTGCAAATGAGCTTCGACGAACCAGAGCATCTTGTCGGAACCGCGGGAAACCTCCGTGAAGAGGTCGGCCGTATCGGCATCGCCCGCCGCGTCCGCGGCTTCGATGGATTCCCTTACCAGGCGTCCGAAAGTGGCCAGGCTCTTGGTCAGCGCTTCGACGTGCTCCTTTCCCGAAGTCAATTCCAGTCCGTAGGGGGGGAGGTTGGTCTTGCGCTGGATCAGTTCCAGAGTCCCCTCGGCGACACCCCCGAGCTGGACGGCGCGTTCCGCGATCAGGTCGACCCACTCGCCCGCCTCGGCGTAAACCTGATCGAAAAGTTTGTGAAGGGCGATGAAATCAGGGCCTTTCACATTCCAGTGAGCCAACTTGGATTGGAGCAACAGGTCGATACTGTCGGCCAACCGCCCGTTGAGAAGCTCGATCATCTGGTTGCGGGTCGTTTCGGGTAAATCGTTATACGTCTTGATGGTCTTCGTGAGCATGATGACTTTCCTTTCCATGCGGGTTTCTGCGAGCCGCAGGATGTTTTTTTCGTTCGTTCCTCAGCATAGACGCGAGAAGGGGGCAACTTGGTTTCACAACCTTGTGAGGCGAGAGCCCCGGGGCCGCAGAGGGCAACGGCCTCTCTCTTCAGGCGCCCAGGCCGAGGTCCAGGTAGAGGGTATCGAGGACCGCGTTGAGCCGGGTTTCGTGCGCTTCGGCGCCCGGAGTCCCGTTGAAAATGAGAGCCACGACCAGACCGTGAAGGGGGTCCGCGAAACCGGCGGACGACTGGTAGCCGCTGTGACCGAAGGTGCGCCGCGAGGCGAACCGACCGTAGCCGTAGGGCACCGGGTGGTTGCCGTAATGCTTCGAATCGATGATGAGCCCCAGCCCCCAATCGAGCTTGCTGCGAAAGGTGCGGTCCTCCAGCCCCACACGATGACACGCAGTCATCGCCTCGATTGTCTGGCGGCGTAGAAGGGCCTTTTTCGTCTCAGGCCGCTTTGCGGGGCTCCGCGCCTGGGCGGCCGGCTTCGGCTCCAGACCACCGCCGAGCATGACCTCGTAGAACCTTCCGAGCTGACGAATGGGTCCGATCGCACTCCGCCCAGGCGAAGGATTGGTGAGCATTTCACGGTCTGTGAAATCTTGAGGTTGAGCCTGGGGCCTCGAGGTGTCGAAGAGGGGGGCGATGCGCGACGACAGGCTCGAGTACTGCGATCCCGGTAAACCCACCCAGGTCTCCTGCATGTCCATGGGCTCGAGAACTCGCTTTCTCAAGTATTCCCAGTACGGTATCCCGGAAACGCGTTGAACGATCTCACCCAGCACGAACCAGGTGATGGCCCGGTTGTATTGGGCTCTCTCGCCGGGAACCCATCCGGATTCGAGGCGGAGTTGACAGATCCACTCGATGACCTCTTCCCAGCTGCCCTCGGGCCAGGGCAGACCGAGTCGCCTCAAACCCGCGGTATGCGTCAACAGGTGGCGCAGCGTGATTGCTTCTTTTCCGTTGCGGGCGAACTCGGGAATATGCCGGCCCACCCGATCGTCCAAGTCCAGCGATTCATTTTCCCAGAGCTGGGCGACGGCCACCGCCGTGAGAGGTTTCCCCGAAGAGAGTCAGGGCAGAAGTTGATCGCTCTTCATCGGCCGGCCGGGCTCAGCTTCGCCCAGAGCCCAATCGGCGATCGGCTCGAAGTTGAGCGAGACGTAGAGCTGGGCGCCGAGGTGCAACCCCGAGCGGATCCCGTTCTCGATCTGGAGCCGGGTTTTTGGAAGAGAGTGGTGGGGCATGGTTTATCGTCCTCTCAATTCGGCGAGATGAAATCCCACCGCCGAGGACGCTGAGGACGGGGTGTCACGCTGAGGCGGGTTGGCGGCTCAGCAGATCTTGTACGTATTCCCTGGTCCTATCGTCCTCTTCCGTCTCCAGTCTGCCCTGAAGAAGTCGTCGTGCTTCGCTGCCCCCGATGCGGTGGAGTGCCCAGGCCGCGTGGCGGCGCACCATGGAATCGTCGCAATGGAGCAGACCTCGCAGTTCGGGGAGCGTATTCGGATCGGCCGCGTTCCCCAGGGCCACGGCCACATTTCGCAGAAAGCCTCTCCACTTCGTGCGTTTCACCGGGCTCTTGCTGTATTCACGCCTGAAGTCCTCGGGTGTCAGACGTGCCAACTTCCGGAGCTCGGGAGCCCGGTTGATGGAGCGGGGAGCGAACTCCTCCACCTGTGAGGGTTCCACTTCGCGGTTCCAAGGACAGACATCCTGGCAAATGTCACAGCCGAAGATGAGGTTGTCCATGGGGGAGCGAAGCGGCTCCGGGATGTCGTCTCGCAGCTCGATCGTCAGATAGGAGATGCAGAGGCGGCTGTCGAGCAGATAAGGTTGGACGATTGCGTCCGTCGGACAAGCATCGATACAGGCCGTACAGGAACCGCAGTGATCGGCCACCGGGCGGTCGTAGGCCAGCTCCACATCAAGGATGATCTCGCCCAGGAAGAACCAGGACCCGAGAGGCTTGCGGCGCAGAACATTGGTGTGTTTCCCCAGCCAGCCGATGCCGGATCGGGAGGCCCACTCCTTGTCCATCACCGGTCCCGTGTCGACGTAGGCCTTGCCGGCCGCCGCGGGTTCCCACTCCCCGATTCGTTCCAGCAGTTGCCGCAGTTTCGCCGCGATGATGTCGTGATAATCGTCTCCCGAGGCGTAACGGGAAACGGCGCCCCGATCCGGCCGGCCGTAGGGCAACGAATAGGGATGGTGGTAGTTGAGGGCGACCGAAACCACCGAGGCGGCTCCAGCGAGGATTCGGGAGACGTCCAGACGTTTCTCTCGATTCCGCTCCATGTAACCCATGCGGCCGTGAAAGCCCCTCTGCAGCCAAGTCTCGAGCCGCTGCGCAGGAATCGCCGTCGCCGGGGCCACTGCCACGGCCGAGAAGCCCAGGTCGTAGGCTGCTCGCTTGATTTGCTGGGTCAATCGTCGCCGATTCACGACTCAATTGTGAATTGTGATCCGAGGATTGTGAAGTCGCCCACTGACAGAGCCGCGTTCGGGAGAGGGTGTCTGAGAAGTTTCGACAAGCTTGGAACGCCGGCATCCTTGCCGGCATCCGGGCGCTCGCGCCCGGCGGGGCCGGGCGTTGCCGCCTGGAAGGCGGCGTTGCAAGTC
>JBFGHF010000326.1:0-5278 GCA_041578355.1 Acidobacteriota bacterium | reverse complement strand
GTCTGCGCAGGGCCGTCTCACAAGCCGAACGGGAGGCGGATTCCCTCAAGGAGGAACGATCGGAGCTCTCGGCCCAAGTAGGACGCCTCAGCGAGGAATTGAACAAGGCCAAGAAGGAAAACGCCAATTGGACCGCTCGAGAACGCGACTATCAACGACAACTTTCCGAGGTCGTGCGCAACCTCGACACTCAGACCTCGCAGAGCGCCCAATTGGGCAGTCAGGTCGATTCGCTGGGACAGGCGATCGATGCTCTCAAACGCGAACGGGACAACTTTCGGGGTCAGGCGGCCGACCATCTCGCCAAGTCCGAGGAATTGACCGCAAAGTTGGAGGACAGTGAGAAGCGCCTCACCCGGATGACCGCCGACCGGGACCGTCAGGCGTCGCGGCTGCGGGCCCTGACGACCGACAAGAACAACCTCAATTCCCGCTTCCTGCAGATGCTCGAGGAGAAGGAGCAGCTGGAAACGGCCCGGGAGCTGGAAGCCTCGCTCAGAGTGGAGGAAAGAGAATTCGAGCAGGACCGTCAGCGCAGTCGGATCTTTCTGGGCACTCACCCCATCGGGTCGCTGGAGATCAGTCCCCCGCTGACCGAAGGCGACAAAGCTTCTGTTCGATTCGAAATGGATTCTCCTGACACCGTCAAGTTCAGTGAAGTGGAACGGAAGCTTTACGATTCACTGGGCGAGAAACCCCGCATGGCCGCCGTCTGGACCCTGGACGAGGAAGTCGAGGGACTCGAGCTTGCTCTCATCCAAGGCGAAGCGGAACAGGAAGTCGCGCCTCGCGAAACCGCCGAGTGGGCCTGGGAGGTGCGAGGAACACCCCCCGCAGCCACGCCGGTCAAACTGTCCGTCCAGCTGATCGACGGCAACGACCACCGTGTCCTGGTGGCTTCTCGTGAATACCGACTCCGGCCGGGCGGCATCGGCGGGCTTATCAACCGCTCTTTTTCGCTCTGGGCTGTCCTGCTTGGGTTTCTGGGCGGCGCGGGATTGGTGGCAGCCGCCGTGGTGCTGCGGCGGGGCAAGCGCGTGGAGGATCCGAGCCCTCGACCCGCGGGCCCGAGACTCTATGTAGAAGAAAAGAAGCTCTGAGTTTGAACTTTGAGGTCCAGGCTCTCGTATCCCGAGATAGGGGCTAAAAATGGTTCACTTCCTTCTTTTTTGCATTCTCTTCGTCCTCTGCTGGCCGGTGGCTCTGATCGCACTGCTGCTCTACCCTTTGATCTGGCTGATTCTGCTCCCCTTCCGTTTGTTGGGCTTCGCCGTCGGGGCGGCCCTTGAGATCGCTTGGACGGTCGTCACTCTTCCTTTCCGGATCCTGCGCAAGCTGACGGGCTGAAGCAGTCCGGATTTTCGGTCCCCGGTTCCCGAGACCACCGCCGCCGGCATTCCGCGCACAAATATTCGGACTTCCTTGACTTGAGCAGCGCCGAGGCGTTAGAAATGGTTCGGCGTCCAGTGGGAAGGGAGGGAGCCAGCTTGGAGTTATATATTGATGTGGAAGAAAAACGAACCGGAGCACTCATCCCCTGAAATTCAGTCCGAGGCTCCCGTCCAGCAACTAAAGGAAAGAGCATTGATTGGTGCTTCTATCACAGTCAAAGGTGATCTGGTCGGAGAAGAAGATCTTCTGATCCAAGGCCGAGTCGAAGGCAAGATCGTTCTCAAGGAGAACAACGTGACCGTCGGATCGCGGGGCAACCTCAAAGCCGACGTACACGCCAAAATTGTCAGCGTCGAGGGCCGGGTGGAGGGTAATCTCTACGGCAAAGAAAAGATTATCATCCGCAAAACGGGCCGGGTGCGAGGCAATCTGGTGGCGCCGCGAGTGAGCCTGGAAGACGGTGCTACGTTCAAGGGCAGCATCGACATGGAGGCCGCCAAGCAGCCTGCGGTGTCCCAGCCCAAGACGCGCCAGGCGCTGGCCACGCCCCAAGTCCCTTCGGTCAAAAGCGAAGCCGATTCCCCTCGCAAGGTTTCAGTCGGCCTTTCCGCCGAGGGCGCGCCAACCAGCCAGAGATGAAGTGGTTCAGGCCTGATGCCGAACCTCAAGCTGTTCTCCCCGCGCAGGGTGAAGTGCGCCACTCTCTGGCGCTCAACGCTCTCTACCACCGTCTTGACAGCCAGCGGCGTTACAACGTCCTCGACTTGGGTCGTGCCTGCAGCCAAAACGTCGAGTTCTTTTCCCAGTTCTGCGGAAAGATCTACATCGAAGACCTCTTGTCGACGTTGAGTTCCTTCGACTACCTATCACCCGAGGACGGAACTTCCTTGGATGCGGTCTTCGAGTACCTGCTTCCCTACCAGAGTACGACCCGCTTCGACATCGTCTTCAGCTGGGATCTGTTCAATTATCTGGAGCCGGATTCTTTCCGCCACTTGATCGGCTACTTGAGCCGCTTTTGTCCGCCGGGCGCTCTGATTTTCTCGCTCATTTCCACGCTCGAATCGATCCCCGACAAACCGGGGACCTACCGCATCCAGGATTCGGAGACGCTCCAATACCCAGCCCCCGGCACCATCCTGCGCCGCTGCCCCTGCTACCAGGAACCGGACCTGCTGCGCCTGATGCCGGGATTCCGGGTTTGCAACTCGTTCCTCCTTCGCAACGGCTTCAAGGAGTACCTTTTCATCCGCAGGCGGTGAAACCGAACCAGGGAACTGAGGCGCGGTCGTCTGCTTTCCTGTGTTCGACCTGACCCGACCCACCCCGGGCCTTCCACGCTGCACCCCGATAAAGCACAACCGCCCCCCCCCCGGCGCAGGCAGGATGCCCGCGGTACGTCCCGGGCGCGGCGAGCAGCGCGGCTTTTCAGGCCAAAGAGGCGCCGGGGACAGAGCCCGTGAAAGATCTGAGATAATGACCTCCATGACTTCGAGAGCCTTTATTCTGGGAGGCCTTCTGGCTTCCTCACTCGGTCTTTACTCTCTTGCGCCCTCCGGGCAGGGGTCGGAAGCATCGACTCCCGAGCAGCGATTGGTGCAGAACAACAACCGTGGCGTCGCTTTGATGGAGCAACTGAAATTCGAGGACGCCGCGGCGCAATTCGCCCGCGTTCGGCAGTTGAACTCCAGATTCGTACCCGGTCATGTGAACTACGGGATCGCCCAGTTCTATCTCCAGAAGTACCAGGAGGCGGAAGCGGCTTTCGCGCGCGCCATCGAACTGGACGCCTCTCAGATCCAGGCTCATTACATGCTGGGCCTCATCTACCGGAACCAGGATCGAGCGGAGGAGGCAATCAGCGCGTTCAGCAAGGTTCATCAACAGGACCCGGACGACGCGGCCACCAATTACTTTCTGGGCTTGCAGCACAGCCGCCTGCAGGAGTATGAGAAGGCGATCGAATACCTTCGACGGGCGATAGCCCAACAACCCTACAATGCGTCCGCACGCTACAACTTGGCCAACGCACTCAGCCGGCTGCGCCGGCGGGAGGAGGCCGTTCGCGAGATGAACGTGTTTCGTGAACTGCAGGGCCGCTTCGGCACCGACACCATCGGATTGCAGTATCTGGAACAGGGCAAGTACGCCGCGGTCATCGACCGGCTCAGCGACTACCTGCCCGCGGCCGCCGACAACCCCGCGGCCGCGGCGGTCCGCTTCCGGGAAGTGGCCGCGGACTCGGGGATCGTGTTCGTCCACGACGGACCCGGCCAGGTCCGGTCTTCATTGAATTCCACGGCAGACTTGAAAAAATCGGCCGCGCCCTTCACGGGCTCGGCTTTGGCGTTCGGGGACTACGACGGGGATGGTCTTTTCGACCTCTACCTGGCCAACTCCGGAGCGCCGGGAGCGCTCTATCGCAACCAGGGCAAGGGATCGTTTGAGAAGATCCCCAACTCCGGAATCGACTACTCGGGTATCACGATGACCCCGCTCTGGGGTGATTTCGACAACGATCAAGACCTCGACCTCTACTTGATCAATTTCGGCGCCAACCGGCTCTACCGTAACGACGGCACGCGCTTTCGCGACGTCACCGGGGAAGCCGGAGTCGGGGACACCTCCTGGGGAACCAGCGGGGCCTTCGTTGATTACGATCACGACGGCGATCTGGATCTCTTTGTCGCGAATTTCGCCGACCCCCAGCAGCAGGTCTCGGCGTCAACGGCGTTTCCGAAGGGTCTGCGCGGAGCAGACAACGTCATCTACCGCAACAACGGAGACGCCACGTTCACGGATGTCAGCAAGGAATCGGGACTGGCCGGAGGGGCCCGGCGCAGCCTCGGGGTGATGGCCACAGACTACAACAACTCTCGCGATATCGACCTGCTGGTGGTGAACCACGATTCTCCCGCCCAGTTGTTCAGCAACCTGCGCGACGGCACCTTCCGAGACGAAGCCAGTCAGATTCCGGGGTCGGCGACGGGTTTGGGGATTGCGGACTGGAATCAAGACGGACTGATGGACTTCGCCTTGGCTGGACCCGACGGACTGCGAGTCCTGACCAATCGAGGCCACCGGGGATGGGATGAAAAAAAGGTCGCTTCGACCCCTCAGCCCGGCGGCTTTCAGACGGCCCATTTCCTCGATTACGACAACGACGGCGATTTGGACCTCCTCTGGGCGGGGGGAGCTCTTTTCGATTCTGCCGCGCGCGGTGCGAATTTCCTGCTGCTCGAGAACCGCGCGGGTGAGTGGAAGGATGCGACGCGTCAAGTCGGCCTCGATTCCTATCAGGGACTTCCGCTGCGCGGCTTGAGCATCGCCGATTTCGACAATGACGGTGATTTGGATTTCGCGGCTGCGGTCAACGGATCCAAACCGCTTCTCTTCCGCAACGAGGGGGGCAATCGAAACAACTGGCTGCAAGTCCAGTTGGTGGCGACCAACAGCAATCGTTTCGGGATCGGCACCAAGGTGGAGATCCTGGCAGGCCGGCATTGGCAGAAGATGGAGGCGGCCGCCGGACACGGCTTCCTGAGCCAGAGCCCGCCTCTGCTCCACTTCGGATTGGGGAAACGATCACAAGTGGACGTGGTGCGAATGCTCTGGCCGGGTGGTGTCCTCCAAGCCGAGTTGGACAGTCCCGCCAATGAGCGTTTGACTCTCGGAGAGTTGGACCGGAAAGGGACGAGCTGCCCAATCCTCTACGTCTGGGACGGCAGCCAATACCGTTTTCAGACCGATTTCCTGGGCGGAAGCGCCTACGGCTACCTGCTGGCGCCGGGAGTCTACAACTATCCGGACACCGACGAGTACGTCAAACTCGACCGGGACGCTCTGCGCCTCAAGGACGGGCGGGTGGCGGTCACCCTCAACAATC
>JBFGHF010000325.1:0-5285 GCA_041578355.1 Acidobacteriota bacterium | reverse complement strand
CCAGATCGGCCCCGGTTTCGATCAGCAACCGGGCCACATCAGTGTGGCCGAAGGTCGCTGCGGTGATGAGAGGACTGGAACCTCCCCATGGCTCCCGCTCATTCAGGCTGCCCTCGGCCTGGATGATCTGTCGAACGGCCTGAACATCGCCAGCCCTGGCCGCTTCGTGCAAGCTGACGCGAGAAGTCGGGGGAGACGGCGAGGGCGGAGCTTCAGCGAGGGCCTGGTCCAGCATCGCCACCAGTTCGTCTCGCGAGTACGAATACTGGTGACCCTCGTTCAGCTGAGCCAACTCCCGGACTACTTGTCGCACGGTGATCTCCGCCTCGAACCGGTTCGGGACCACCATGTAGCGCCGCTTCGGGGAATCGCTCGTGAGGAAGTCCAGGGCGGCCATGGCCACCTCATCAGGTTCCTCGTATTGAGAGCGATCGAGGGGACCCGCTCCGGTGATGAGGTCGAGCATGGAGCCGTACCTGGATCCTTCCGCCGAGTACCCGGCCTGCCTCATGCGGCTGACCATGGAGGCCGTGATCTGCGACTTGTAGTTCCCCGGCTCCACCGCGGCGACCCTCACGCCAAACCGGTCCAACTCCGCGCTCAGCGTATCGGTATAAGCCTCGACTCCGTGCTTGGTCATGCTGTAGGCGCCGATGAAGGGCCCGGACAGAATCCCGGCGATCGAGCTGACGTTCAGCACCCGGCCCTGGCTTTCGATCAGCAGGCCGGAGAAGGCCTTCGTAACCCGGTAGGGCCCGAGGAGATTGATGTCGACGATGAAGTCCAGTTCGTCCTCGGGCTGCTCGATCAGCGGGCCCATGACCGCCACTCCCGCGTTGTTGATCAAGCCGTAGAGCCCTCGTCCTTCGGCCCGGACCAAATCCACGGCGGCATCGATCTCGCTCTGGATCGTCACGTCGAGGCGGACCGACTTCACGTTTTCCATCGCGTCGAGGCGCTCGAGGTCTGCCTGCTTCCGGGCACCTGCGTAGACGAAGAAGCCGTTCTGCGACAGGACTTCCGTCATGCGCGCACCGATTCCGGTGCTGGTCCCCGTGATGAGCACGGCGCGCCTGTCGTCGGGCGCCTGACCGGCGGCGAGTACAGCGGTCGACGAGGCGATGAACGCTGTGAGAACGAAGAACTTGCGGACGAATGGTGGGATCGGCATCGATGGTTTCCTTCCGGTTGGACTGAGTTGGAACATACCCCATCCTACATACGGGCTTCGCTCGTTGATCATTCAGTCTCCCGGCGAGGATACCGGAGGGCTTCCGGGACCACGCCCTGCGAATAGCGCATGTACCGGAGCGAGAGAGCGCAGGTGGATTCGCGGCGCGACATGGCTGCACCCCTCGAGCGAAAGTGGCCAGCTGGAACGAGGCGGAAACGTGCAAGGTTCGAAATAGCCCAGCCGTGTCAGATCATTGGCGGTAGGCATGGAGATTCTGACGCCTTGCGTCGCTTCTACGCCTTCCCACAAAGCCAAAATTTCATTTGTCAAAAGTAGTTTAATGAAAGCGGAAGGGCGTCCGCCACAGCTGCAGGAACCCACGATTATCCTTGGCACTCGTCTTGCTTGTTCGTCGGTGGGAGGCCACATGGACCCGAAGCCACTTCGAACAGACCAGAAAGCGGTAACCGTTGCGAGTGGCACCAAATCCCTGGAAGTGATTGGTGTGCTGGCCCTGCTCTGCGTCTCACTCATGGGACCACTCGGGGCGGTTCCGGCCGTGCAGGAAAAGATTGCTCCCGGACTGCAGGAGGAGCTGGTCTGGATGGAGCGTTATCCCGCTTACGACTATCCGATGCCGGTCATCATCCAGGTGAAAGAGAGTGTCTTTCGAGACGTCCTCGAGGCAAGACGCCTTCGAGGCGAGGATCGGGCCAACATGCTTCCTCTGGTCAACGGTTTCACCGGCCGTTTGACGGGGCACCAGATCCGATCGTTGGTGCAGTCTGACCAAATCGAATACGTGACCCTCGACATGCCTCTTCACCTCACGGGCAAACCCGACAAGGGGGACAAGGGGGGTGGAGGGACGCCGGAGGGCGGAATCGATCCAGTATCCTACCTGAGCATTATCGGAGCCGACTACGCGGCTGGATATGACGGATCGGGAATCACGGTGGCCGTCTTCGATTCGGGAATCCGCTCCCACTCGGACCTTGCTCTCAAGGGAAACTCCGTTCGGATCACGGAGACATACGACTTCTCGATCGATGGCACACCCATTTCCAAGTCGCAGTCACAGGACTTTCAAAACCTCGATCTTTTCGGGCATGGCACCCACGTCACCGGGATCATCGGCGGTAGTGGCAACAAGTCGGACGGCGTTTTTGCCGGGGTGGCACCGAAGGTAAGGTTCATCGATCTACAGGTCGTAAACGCCGAGGGATACGGCCAGACCAGCAACCTGATCGCGGCCATCGATTGGCTGATTGCCAACAATGATTCTCTCGACGTCAGAGTCGCCAACCTTTCCCTGGGCCATGGCCCCATCGAATCCTACGCCCAGGATCCCCTGTGCCAGGCCGTGGAGCGGATGGTGGCCGCGGGGATCGTGACCGTGGTCTCGGCCGGCAACCTCGGAAAGACCGACACCGAGCCCACGATCTGGGGCGCTATCACCAGCCCCGGAAACTCCCCGGCGGTAATCACCGTGGGCCCCATCAACACCCAGGGGACGCTGACACATACGGACGACATCGCGACCACTTATGGATCGCGGGGACCCACCTACCTGGATCAGTTCTTCAAGCCCGACCTGGTAGCTCCCGGCAACGCCATCGGCTCGCTGCTGGCCAAGAACAGCAAGCTGCACAACGACTATCTGGAGCTGCAGATCGACGACTACTACATCACGTTGAGCGGCTCGAGCATGGCGACGGGTTACGTCTCGGGCGCCGCTGCCCTCATGCTGGACGCCAATCCCGACCTCACGCCGCGCCTGGTCAAGGCCATCCTGATACTGACGGCCTCCAAGCTGCAGCAGCCGCACATGCTGGAGCAGGGCAACGGGATGCTCAACGTAGCCACTGCCGTCGCCCTGGCCGAAGCCGTGGACGTCGCCAATCAGCAAGTGGCGTATGCGGTCGCCCCCTACTGGGATCTGGACGGCGAACAGATCTGGGCGGGCGGAGCCTTTGGCGCCGGAGACCGGCTCGTTTACAGCCCCCTGATCGGGGCTCCCACGGCGGACCTGTCCTGGGGCCAGGGGGAGTTGTGGTCCGACCAGCTTGCCCACACCGAGGGGACGAGCTGGACCGACGGTTTGTTCGATCCGGGCAGTGTGGTCTGGGACAGCGGCTTTGTCTGGTCCGACGGCTTCTTCTGGTCCGATTCCGTGTTCTGGGCCGACGGGGTATTTTGGAGCGACGGGCTGTTTGCCTCCGACAGCTTTCTGTGGTCCGACGGCTTTCTCTGGTCCGACGCGGTGTTCTGGAGTGACGCGTTCTTATGGGCCGACGGCAGCGAGCAGTTTCAAGGAGACGGCGCCCACGATTTTCGGGGTGATCACTGAACGGCGGAGGTCGGCTCCTGCCACGAGCAGCGTTAGAACTGCCGGGAGCCGCCGGTAACTTCCGTCCGCGTTGAAATCGGAAAACGAGGACATTCAGCCAGCGCGAGGAGTCTATTCAATGCCTGCCGAAGATCATGCTCAGTCCAGTCGCAGGACGATCTCAACGGCCGCCAAGGGCCTGGTTGGGGTGGCTGCCGTTGCGGCTGCGATTCTGATGTTCTTCGCGATCCAGCAGGTTTCGGCCGCCGCCAGTTTGAGTTTCTGGCTCCTGGGTGTGCTGAGTTTCGCCGGCGCCTTTCTCGCGATTCGCTTTCCGCTTCTGAAACTGGGCTCCGGGGGGATCAGCTTTTCCCTTGCCGATGGGTTTGTCTTTGCCGGTCTGATTACCTTGGGACCCGCAGCAGCGGCGCTGTTGGCTGCACTGGAAGGGTTGGCCGCCAACCTCCGATTGAGAACTCGAAATCCCTTCCGTTTCTGTTTCAACCTCTCACACAACACGCTCGCCATCTACGGAGTGGGGGGCGTCTTCTATCTGATCGGTGGCGCCCCGTTGAGCGAGGGCTTGTCCCGGCTCGATCCGCGATTCCTGATCAGCCTGCTGGTCCTGGCGCTGGTGTATGCGGCTCTCAGCAGCGGCCTGGTCTCGCTGATAGCCACCCTGGCGGCTTCCCGTGGGCCCTGGGCCTTGTGGACCTGGCTCCTGCGCCGGTTCACTCCCTTCGTCGTACTTCAAGCAGGAGTGGCCCTTGCTCTGGTCCATCAGAGTTACTGGGCGATCGCGTTGGCAGTCGCGATTCTTGGATTGTCCCTCTACCAGCTGAAGACCCTCGACCTCAACCCGCCGGCCCGAGCTTAGTTCTCCGCCGGGCGCTCGTGATGGTTGTTTGGCTCCCCCAATCGTGACGTTTTCGAAGTGCTCCATATACGGGTTGAGCGTTGAATGGCCATAATTGCGTCACGAACCGCAACGGTACGAACAGGTCGCTGCCCTCGATCTGAAGACCATCCAACGCAGCATCCCCGGGGGAGGGGGGGCATCATGCCGGCAGTAATCGGCCGCAAGTTTGGAGCGGCGAGTCCGATACTCGGGATCGTGCTTCTCATGACCGCGACTGCTGCGCAGGCGGAACCTCCAAGAGTATGGTTCGTCCGAGCCGGCGGCGACGGCGACGGGTCGAGTGTCGAGCGCCCCCGTCGGCTCCACGGAGATGCTCGAAGCTTCGACCAGACTTGGCGACGTCATACTGCGGCTCCCCGCAGGCGAAGCGCTCCCAGGCGGACTCGCGATGAAGCCGGGCCAGTCGCTGATCGGCCTCGCGGAGGGAGATCGAAAGCCCGCTATCACCAATTCCACTCCGGATCGAAACGGCGGAAACGGGATCGTGCTCGCCGAGGACACGCTGGTCTTGGAGGTCCGAGTTCGGCGACCCATGCCAGCGGGATCGTCGCGATCAACGTCTCCCGCGTCCGGATTCACGAGGTGGACATCTCCGGAGCGAACCAGTCGGGAACCGCCCCGGACGTCCGCGTCGCGCCCCGAAAACGCGTTGACTCGCTCCCCGGGTCGGAGCTGATTCGAAGGCTTGATCGACCGGAATCGGCTAACTCAAATGCCTGAGAGGGGCGTCGTCGAGGAAGTAGTTCCAGGTTCGACATTGAGGACAGGAGTCGCCGTCCGGGAGCAATCGGCGCCGCACGACGAAGCCAAGGGCTCGCAGAGACTGGAAGGGAGTAGCCGAACCGCATGTGACACAGACGTTG
>JBFGHF010000324.1:0-5286 GCA_041578355.1 Acidobacteriota bacterium | reverse complement strand
TCGGCATCGCGGCCACGCTGGTGCTCTTGAATCGATATGGACTCTACAGCACCCAGCTCAGCGTCCCCTTTTTCAAGCGATTCACACCCGACCTCGATTTGGTGATTCTGGGCGTATCCACCTTCCTGCCTCTGATCTTGTTCACGCTGCTGGTGATCATCGGGAGCAGCAACGCGGTCAACCTCAGCGACGGCTTGGACGGATTGGCTTCCGGCCTGGTGATCATCGCCGCATCGTCGTTGACGGTGCTGACTTACGTAACCGGTCACGCCGAATTCGCCGTCTACCTCGATCTGATCAAGAACACCTACAGCAGCGAACTGACGATTTTCTGCGGTTCCATGGTGGGTGCCACTCTGGGTTTTCTCTGGTACAACAGCTACCCCGCCGAGATCTTCATGGGAGACGTGGGGTCGATGTCGTTGGGGGGCGCGATCGGCACGGTGGCCGTCTTGATCAAGCAGGAGCTTCTGTTGCTTTCGATCGGCGGCATCTTCGTCGTCGAGTGCCTTTCGGTGATTCTCCAGGTCGGCTCCTACAAGCTGACCGGGCGGCGTCTCTTTCGAATGGCCCCCATCCACCATCATTTCGAACTACTCGGTTGGAAAGAGCCGAAAGTGGTGATCCGTTTCTGGATTCTAGGCTTGATTTTCGCACTCTTCAGTTTGACGACGTTGAAACTGAGATGACGAACATGGATTTGCGGGGCAAGAAAGTACTGGTGGTGGGTTTGGCGCGGACGGGTCTTGCGGCGGTCAACTTCCTGCTCGAAAAAGGCGCCCGGGTCGTCGTCACCGATCTCAAGGAACGGTCCGAGCTGGCTGAGTTCGTGGACCGGTTGAAGCCGGGTGCGACGCTCCGATTGGGCGAGCATCGCGACGGCGACTTCAATTCGGCCGAGTTGATTGTGCTGAGTCCCGGCGTCCCCCGGGACCTGCCGCTGCTGCGCAGCGCCGCCGAGCGCGGCGCCGCCGTCTGGAGCGAGGTTGAGTTGGCTTATCGCTTCATCGAGGGTCGCGTCCTGGGTGTGACGGGTTCCAACGGCAAAACCACCACCACGGCTCTGATCGGCGAGATCTTCAAAGCGGCGGGACGCCCTCATACGGTCGCGGGTAACATCGGGCTGCCGCTGATCAGCCAGGTCCACCACTCCCATCCCGACCACACCTTCATCGTCGAGTTGTCTTCCTTTCAACTCGAAGCCATCGAGTGCTTTCGCTGTCAGGTGTCTCTGTTTCTCAACCTGAGCGCCGATCATCTCGATCGTCACGCCTCTCTGGAGGCTTACGGGGAGGCCAAGGCCAATATTTTTCGCAATCAACTTGTGGAGGACTTCGCCGTGGTCAACGCCGACGACCCTTTGGTGCTGAAGATGGCGCGAGGCCGCGCCCGGCGGGTGCTTTTCAGCCGCCGCCGGCCGCTACCCGAGGGGATTTGCGTCGAAGACGGTCAGGTCTGGGCCCGCATCGGCGGGGACTCCACACCCGTGATCGGCACTCGATCGATTCGATTGCGCGGTCTCCATAACCTCGAGAACGTGCTGGCCGCCACGGCGGCCGGGTGGTTGAGCGGCATCGATCCCGAGTCGATGGCCAAAGCTTTTCGCGAATTCGCCGGGGTCGAGCACCGCCTGGAGTTCGTCGCCAGTCTGGACGGCGTCGATTTCTACAACGATTCCAAGGCGACCAATGTGGATGCTGCCCTGACCGCGATCCGCAGCTTTCGGCGTCCTCTGCTGATGATCATGGGCGGGCTCGAGAAGGGCGGGGATTTCCGCCTGCTGGAACCCGAGGTGCGCAGGTGCGTCCGAAAGCTTTTCTTGATCGGTGAAGCCGCGGAGCGGATCGAGGGAGAACTTGGCCGCGCCGTCCCCAGCCGACGGGCCTCCAGCCTCGAAGAAGCGGTCACGCTGGCCTTTGCCGAAGCGGGGGACGGAGAGGTGGTTCTTTTGGCGCCGGGATGCGCCAGCTTCGACATGTTCGACAACTACGAACACCGCGGTCGGGTTTTCAAGCGGATTGTCTCTTCCTTGAAGTCCACGGAGGGGGCAGCCAGATGATTCGCTTCAGGACCCCGGACCGCAGTTTGCTCTGGATCGTCGCCATCCTCCTGGCTTTCGGGCTGATCATGGTGTTCAGCACCTCATCTGTGGTGACCGGCGACACCAGCGTTTTTCAGAAGCATCTCTTGCTGATGGCCGTGGGTGTGGTGGCGATGTTGACCGCCTCGCAGATCGACTATCGGATTTACTTCCGGCCCTGGCTGTTGTGGTTCTTGGTGGCGTTGACCCTGGCCCTGTTGGTGGGCGCTCTGTTTTCTCCCGAGATCAACAATGTCCGCCGCTGGGTTTTGATCGGGTCGTTTCGCGCTCAACCCTCGGAATTGGCCAAACTGGTTCTGGTTTTTCTGACCGCCTGGCTTCTCAGCAGGGTGGAAAGGCCGCGAATCGACGATTGGGGGTTTCTCTCCTATCTGGCTGTCGTGGCGGCGTTTTTGACGCTCATCGTGCGACAGCCGGATTTGGGTACCGCGACCTGCATCGCCCTGACCTGCGCCCTTCTTCTTTTTCTGGGGGGATTGGGCTGGAGCTACTTCGCCGGACTATTGCTGGTGTCGATCCCGGCACTCTATCTGCAGGTCTACCTGGTCCCCTGGCGCCGTGAGCGCATCCTGGCCTTTCTCGATCCGGAAGGAGCTCCTCTCACCTACAGCTATCAGATTCGACAGAGCCTGATCGCTGTCGGCTCGGGAGGATTCGGGGGGCTGGGATTCGCCCAGAGCAAGCAGAAACTCGCCTTTCTGCCCGAGCCCCAGACGGATTTCATCTACGCCATCGTGGCCGAGGAACTCGGCCTGTTGGGATGTCTGCTCCTGCTCGGTCTCTTCGCGGTCTTCTTCTGGAAGAGTGTCCGCATCTCGTTGCGGGCCGACACACCCTTGGGTCAACTGACCGGTTTGGGCATTGTCGCGATGATCGTCCTTCAGGCGCTGATCAATATCAGCGTGGTGTTGAGCCTGCTGCCGACCAAGGGCATCCCTCTTCCCCTGATCTCGGTGGGAGGGTCTTCGTTGCTGGTGACGCTCGCCAGTATCGGCATTCTTCTGAACATATCCAACGGCAGCGCCGCGCGCCGAGGGGAGGGCGGATAGATGCAAATGCCCCTTCCCGTCTGCAGCGATCAGAATCAGCCCCATCGCTCCCCCACACGGAAAAAAACGACCGAGATTGAAGTAGGAGTCCGCGCCAGGCGCGTGCGGTCGGTTCTCTTCGCGGGAGGCGGAACGGGCGGCCACGTCTACATGGCCGTCGCTCTGCGCGAGGAACTGCGTCAACGATTTCCGGATATCGAGTGCCTTTTCGTGGGAACTCCGCAAGGACTGGAAGCGCGGGTCCTGCCGGGACTCGATTTCCCTCTCCGCACCATCAAGATCGGTGGATTGGTCAAGAGCGGCTGGAAGCGCGCCGCCAAGACGACGCTTCAGCTGCCCGTCAGCCTGGTGGCTTCCTGGCGTATTCTGGGTGAATGCTCGCCGGGAATCGTTGTCGGGCTGGGGGGCTACTCCTCGGGGCCCGTGGTGGCCGCCGCCAGGCTCCGTGGTCTGCCCTCGGTCATCATCGAGCCGAACGTAGTGCCGGGCTTGACCAATCGTTGGCTGGCCCGCTGGGCTCAGGGCGCCGCGGTTGCCTTCGCTGAAACGGCCAGGCACTTGAAGTGCCCGTGCCGGGTTACGGGGATTCCCATCCGCGCCGAATTCCATCGCATCCGCGCCGGTAGAATCGACGTCAAGCGTCCTTTGCGGCTACTCGTTTTCGGCGGCAGCCAAGGCAGCCGGCCCATCAACCGCCTGGTGTGCGCAGCGCTGCCTCACTTGGCGGCCAAGCAGATCGAAGTCGTCCACCAGACCGGAGAAGCGGATCTGAAGACGGTAGGGGATTGCTACCGGGGCCATGAGGTCAAGGCCGGAGTCTTTCCCTACATCGAAGATATGCCGGGACGCTTCGCCTGGGCCGACCTGGTGCTCTGCCGAGCCGGAGCTTCCACCATCGCCGAGATCACGGCCGCGGGCCGTCCCTCGATCCTCATCCCTTTCCCTCAGGCGGCCGACGACCACCAGCGCCACAACGCCGAGATGCTGGAATCGAAAGGCGCCGCAAAGCTGCTCGAACAGTCGAAGGCCAGCGGGGAATCGCTGGCCGCCCAGATCGGTGAGTTGGAGGGCGATCGCGAGCAGCTGCGCCGGATGGGTGCCGCGGCCCGCAAGCTGGCACGGCCCGGGAGCGCCGCGGCGATTGTCGATTACCTGCTCGAAATCGGAGGGAACGGGCCATGAAATCGCGCTTTTTCGGCGGTTTTCTGCAGCCCGGCCCTTTTCATTTCGTGGGCCTGGGAGGGATCGGGATGAGCGGCTTGGCGGAGCTCTTGCTGGCTTCGGGCCATCAAGTCTCGGGTTCCGACCTGCAGGACGGCCCCCTCTTGAGGCGTCTCGAGAAGATGGGCGCCAGAGTCGAGATCGGACACCATCCCTCCCACCTGGGCGACGCCCGGGTCGTGGTCCGTTCCAGCGCCATTCCCAGGAGCAACGCCGAACTGCAGGAGGCGGAGCGGAGGGAAATCCGAGTGATCCACCGCGCCGAGCTGTTGGCGGATATGATGCGGCAGCTGGTCGGGATAGCGGTTTCCGGAACCCACGGAAAGACGACCACCACCTCGATGATCGTGGAAGTTCTGCAAGCCTGCGGACACGATGTCAGCGCCGTGATCGGCGCCCGCCTGCCCCGCTTGGGGAGCAATGCCCGCCTGGGTGCGGGACCTCTCTTCGTGGCCGAAGCGGACGAGAGCGACAAGAGCTTTCTGCAACTCTCCCCGGTGGTGGCCGTGGTGACCAACATCGACTTCGATCACATGGACGTATACCGCGACGAGCAGGATCTCATCGAGTCGTTCGCGGCCTTCATGAACAGCGTTCCCTTCTTTGGCCAAGTGATTGCCTGTCAGCAAGATCCACATCTGAGTCGAGCGCTGAAAAAAGTTCACCGTCGGGTGATAACGTACGCCCTGGAGGAGCAGGCGGATCTGTCTGCGCGCAACATCGAGCTGGGTGCCTTCGAGGCCCGTTATGACTGCTACGCGGCAGACGAGAGACTCGGGAGAATCGAATTGAAGGTGGGAGGACGCCACAACGTGCTCAACTCGCTGGCCGCGGTGGCGGCGGGTCTTTTCGTGGAAAGTCCATTCGCGGCCATAGCCGCCGGCCTGGGGGAGTTCCGAGGAGCCGAACGCCGCC
>JBFGHF010000323.1:0-5288 GCA_041578355.1 Acidobacteriota bacterium | reverse complement strand
CCCCCGCCCATCCCGCTGACCAGCTCGAGGATGCGGGGACTGCAGAAACCGGCGCCCAGCGTCAGCACCACCAACAGACCGAGATGGCCCAGCATTGAGACCAGCCAAGGCCGCCGACCCGCTTCATCCTGGATGTGGGACACGAGAATCTTGCCGCTCACGGTTATCGATCCTGGCTCAAAGGCCTCATCACCAGGCTCACGCCTTCGTAACCCGATTCATTGATCTCGGTCAAAACCGTCGCCACGGTCCGCCATCGGACATCCTCGTCGGCCTGCAAAAAGACAGTCTCGCCGGGTTGCACTTCCTCCGCCAGCCGCTGGCCGAGTTCGTTGAAATTGATGAGATCAGAGCGGTAATAGAGTATGTCGCCGCGCCCGATGGTGACCACCGCCTGTCTCTCCGGATTGACGGCCGTCACCGCCTTGGTGCGCGGCAGGTTGACTTCGATGCCGGTCTGCAGAATCGGGGCCGTCACCATGAAAATGATCAACAAGACCAGAACCACGTCGACCAGCGGGGTCACGTTGATTTCCGACACTGTCGTCCGGGTTCCCCCGGAATTGCTTGCGAATGCCATATCTTCCCTCGGTTCAGCCGAAGCTCCGCTCGACCAAGTTGAGAAGCTCGGCCGAGAAATCGTCCAACTCGGCGGCGAAGACTTTGAGTTCGCTGACGAACTGGTTGTAACCGATCACGGCCGGGATGGCGGCAAAGAGGCCGGCTGCCGTCGCCACCAGTGCCTCGCTGATACCGGGCGCCACGGCCTGAATCGTCGTGGTGGCTCCCTCGCCCAGGCCTTGGAAGGCATTGATGATGCCGATCACCGTCCCCAAAAGGCCGATGAAGGGCGTCACGGAGCCGGTGGTCGCCAGCCAGCTCAGAGACTTTTCGAGTTCCGTCATTTCCGCTTGGGCGGCGCGACGCAGCGACCGCTCGACACCCGCCAGACTGTTCAGTTTCTGCTCTCCGTCCCTGTCATCGATTTGACGCTCCAGCTCCAGGTATCCGCCTTTGAAGACACCGGCCAGGGGAGAGAGGGGAAAGCGCTCGCACTGTTGATAGATGCCCGACAGGCTCTGAGCGGCCTCGAATTCCTGGTGGAAGCGAAGCGACTGGTGTCGGACCTCCCGAAAGAGCCTCCATTTGCGCACCATGATCGCCCAGGAAAAGACCGAGAAGAGGAGCAGAAGCAAGAGAATCAGCTGACCGATCAAACCCGTGTTCCAGATCAGCGACCAAAAGCCAGAAAAGGAACTCTGTGCGAGCAAGCCGATCGATGCCTTCAAATTCCGCCCTCTCTGCAGCCGAAAATTCGAACCCGAACCCCGAGCGCCGACGAATTGTAACCGACACCCCTCTCAGATACCATAACTCCCGGTGGTGACGGCGGTCTCGGCTGCTCGATCTCCCGGCGGCGCTCGTCCCACGATCAAGCGCTTGTTTTGACGCTTCGCGGTCTTCGACTCCGGAGCCGCCGAAAAGTGTTTCGATGCTGCGATTTCTCTCCGTTCAGAATTTTGCGTTGATCGACCGGCTCGAGGTGGAATTCGGGCCGGGACTCAACCTCATCACCGGCGAAACCGGTTCCGGCAAATCGATCGTCGTCGATGCGGTCGGGCTCTTGCTGGGGAGCCGCGCCTCTCAGGACATGATCCGGGAAGGCTCGAAGCGGGCGCGCCTGGAGGGTCTTTTCCAACTCAGCCAAGACCACCCGGCCCTCGCTCTGCTCGCGGATGCCGGGATCGAACTCGAGAGCGACCGGCAACTGGTCGTGCGGCGCGAAATCTCCGTTTCGGGGAACAACAAGGTCTTCGTCAACGGGGTTCTGGCTACGCAGGGCTTTCTGGCCGAGCTGGGGAATCTGGTGGCCGACATTCACGGCCAGCATGAACAGCAGCATCTGCTGCATCCGCGCACCCACCTGAGGTTCCTGGACGCCTTCGGCCGTTTGGGCCCGGATCTCCACGAAGTGTCCCGAAACCACCGACTCTGGAGCGAAGCACGACGGCTCCTGGAGGAGACGGTGAGCGGGGAACAGGAGCGGCTTCGCAGTCTCGACATGCTGAGATTCCAAATCCGCGAGATCGATGCACTCGAACTCCGCCCGGGTCTGGACCGCGACCTGGTCGAGGAGCGCAGCCTGCTGGCCAGCGCCGAGAAACGCCTCCAATCCGCCTCTCAAAGCTACGATCTGCTCTACGAACGAGAAGACTCGCTCCTCTCCGGGCTCTCCCGAGTCAGCCGCAGCTTCGAGGAACTGGCGGAACTCGATCCCTCGCGCGGCGACGCCATCCGGCGCCTCGAAGAAGCGGTTCTTCAGCTCCAGGAACTGGCCTTCGAAATGCGCGACTACGCCGATGACGTCGAGTCGGACCCTCAACGGCTGGAAGACTTGGAGAGTAGACTCGCCGAGATCCAGAAGGCGCAGAGAAAATACGGAGAAGACGTCGAGGCCATCCTCGAATATCGTCGAAAGATCGGCCTCGAAATGGAAGAGTTAGAGGCCGCCGAGAGCCGAGCCGAAGAGCTCGGCGCTCAAGTCAAGGAGTTGGCCGCCGAATACCTGCAGGGAGCCCGGCGGCTCTCCTCGAAAAGGAAGGACGTCGCCGGCCTGCTGGCCCGGCGGATGGAGCAGGAACTGGCAGATTTGGCCATGCAGAAGACTTCCTTCGAAGTCGATTTGAAGACTTCCGAGGAAGACTTCTCGGAGCAGGGAATCGATCGAGCCGAATTCTTGATATCGCCCAATCCCGGCGAAAGCCTCAAACCCTTGGGCCGCATCGCTTCCGGGGGAGAGCTGTCCAGAGTCATCCTGGCCCTCAAGTCCATCGTGACGTTGGAAGACTACCCCAAGACGCTGATTTTCGATGAGGTCGATGCCGGGATCGGCGGCCGGGTGGCGTCGGTCCTGGGCGAGAAGCTCTCCATCCTGGCCCAGCAGAACCAGGTCCTTTGCGTCACTCATCTCCCCCAGATCGCCGCCCGCGCAGTGCATCACTATCACGTCGGCAAGCGCCGTCGAGGCAAGCGCACTCGGGTCGAGTTCCATCCGCTCGACGCCTCGCAGAGGATCGAGGAACTGGCGCGCATGCTGGCGGGCAAGAACGTCACGGAAACCACCCTTCAACAAGCACGGGAAATGATCCGATCGGCGGACTGAGGCGACCGGGGAATCCCCATCGAAGCGTCTCGGGTCAAGCCGCCGGATGCTGCCGGACTTTCGCCCAGGCCGACCTCTCGGCTCGAGTCTTCTCTCTTCGGCGGGCGGACCTCGAACCGGCCTGATCTTCGAAACCGTCGGCTTTCGGGAGCATCGGGCAACCGGCTCTCGTCTTGTGGGCCCAGCGTCTCATCGGCTAGAATGGTGAACCCTGGGATGAGCGCAAAACGTTTTTTTATCGAGACTTTCGGTTGCCAGATGAACGAGCACGATTCCGAGAAAATCTCGGGACTGCTCGCCCATCGCGGCATGATTCCAGCGGCTTCGCCCGAGGAAGCCGACCTGTTTTTGCTCAACACCTGCAGCGTTCGCGAGAAGGCCGCCCAGAAGATGTACAGCCGACTCGGCGAATTCAAGCGGCGGCGCAGCGACGATCCCGGTTTTCGCATCGGAGTGGTGGGTTGCGTGGCCCAGCAGGAAAGCGAAGCCATGGTGCGCCGCGCGCCCTTTCTCGATTTGGTGGTGGGGACCCATCTCTATCATGAGATCCCCGACCTCTTGGACCAGATCGAAAGCTCCGGCGACCTCGCCCCGGCCCGCCGCGTCGCCACCCGTTTCCTCGAGGAATCCACACCCGTCGAGATCGCGCCCCTCGAGCGCCCCGACGGTTTCCGCGCCAACATCACCATCATGGAGGGCTGCAACAAACACTGCAGCTTCTGCATCGTGCCTTATACCCGAGGCAAGGAACGGAATCGGCCCGCCAGGCTGATCCTCGAGGAGGCGCGGAGAGTGATCGATCAGGGATACGTCGAGATCCTGCTGCTCGGCCAAACCGTCAACAACTACCGAGACCCGGAAAAACGCGGTTACAAGTTCGCCGATCTGCTTTCCGAGATCGAGGCGCTCCCCGGGCTGCGTCGGCTGCGCTTCACTTCGCCCCATCCCAGGGCCTTCGACCAGGACGCCATCGCCGTGATCGGTCGATCCAACGTCGTCTGCAGCCAGATCCATCTTCCCGTGCAGTCCGGATCGACGGCCCTTCTGAAGCGGATGCGGCGGCAATATTCCCGAGAGTGGTTCCTCGAGCTGGTCTCTCGTTTCGAGGACTGCGGACGACAGCTCAGTTTCTCGACCGACGTCATTGTCGGCTTTCCGGGTGAGACCGAGGAGGATTTCGAGGCAACTTTGAGCCTGGTGGAGCGCGTTCGGTTCGAATCCATGTTTTCGTTCAAGTATTCCCCCAGGCCTCACACCGAGGCCCATGCCTGGGAGGACGACGTTGCCGAGTCGGAGAAGACGCGGCGGCTGATGATGCTGCAGCGCCTGCAGCGCGAAATCCAGCTGCAGATCCACCGCGAGCGATACCTGGGCAGGGAATTCGAGGTTCTCGTCGAAGGCGCCGCCCGCGACGGCGTCCACCGCTTCGGACGAACGTCGAGCAACAAGGTCGTGAATTTCGCCGGAAACCACGCGGCAGGAAGCTTTGCCGGCGTCAAGATCTCGGATGCCGGACCCAACAGCCTGTTCGGCAACGCCATCGCCGCCTAGAAGGGAGAGGAGTCCCAGCACATGGAACGGGAATTCAAGATCAAGGGGTTGATGATGGACCCCATCACCAATTCCCCGATCGTCATTCTTCAGGACGTGGGCAAGAGCACCTTGCTGCCCATATGGGTCGGCATCTTCGAGGCCAACGCCATCGCCCTTCAGATCGAGCGAATCGACACGCCGCGGCCCATGACTCACGATCTGTTGCGCAACGTCCTGCTGCATCTCGACGCCGAGGTGGAGAAGATCGTGGTCACGGAACTTCGCGACAACACCTTCTACGCGGTGATCCACATCCTGTTGGGCGGCGAGAACATGACCATCGACAGCCGCCCCAGCGACGCCATCGCCTTGGCTCTGCGCACCGACTCGCCGATTTTCGTCACCGAACAGGTGATCAACAGCAGTCGAAACATTACGCTCGAGAAGGAGAATCTCGACCCCGAGGATGTCAAGGAGTGGCTCGAGAACCTCAACCCCGAGGATCTCGGAAAATACAAGATGTAGGGTTTCAAGTCCCCATTTCGGATTCCCGACTGCTTGAAGGTCCAGCCTGCCGCTTCAGCCTTACCGT
>JBFGHF010000322.1:0-5295 GCA_041578355.1 Acidobacteriota bacterium | reverse complement strand
TGGCCTCGGTGACCGTGGTGGACTCCTCCGCCACCCGGGCCGATGCCCTGGCCACGGCCCTGATGGTCCTCGGCCCCGAAGAGGGTTGCGAATTCGCCACAAATCATGGAATCGCTGCACTGTTTTTCTTTCGCAGAGGTGAGAGACTGGTCAGCCGCATCACCGGCGAGTTGGAGTCTTTTCTCCTCGAGGAGTGACCCTGTGTTGGAATTCACTTTCACTTTTCTTGTGATGCTGCTGGCGTTCGCGGGCATGGGGATGGGACGCCTCGGGGGCTGCAAAGGGAGCCCCTGCCGAGCCTCGGGGGACCCGGCCGCCATCGATGACGGGGCCTGCCCCGTCGTCGACTGCCCCTTTCTTCAAAACGAGAAACTGACAAAAAAGGTTAGGAGTTCAAATGGCTAGTTCATTCAGCGTAAGAACCGTCATGACATCGGCCCCGTTGACGTTTTCCCCGGAATTGGATGTCACCGATGCCATTCACGTTCTGGTGCGCGAGGAGATCTCGGGAGCTCCCGTGGTCGACGAAAGCGGCGTGCTGGTGGGGATTCTGACCGAGCGCGATTGCCTCGATGCGTTCTTGAAGGCCAGCTACCACTCGGAGCCCGCCGGGCCGGTCTCGGAATTCATGAGCCGGAAGGTCAAAACAGTGAACCCGGATACGAGCATCCTGGAAATCGCTCAAATGCTGGCCAAAACCAAGTATCGACGTTACCCGGTCGTCCAAGGGGACCGGCTGGTCGGACTGATCAGCCGCCGCGACATCCTCAGGGCACTGCTGGAAGTGTCGTTCTGATGATCGGCTCCCGCCCGGGGCGGGCGGAAAATAGGGAATGGTGACATCATGAGACGATTCAAGAACATCCTGGTCGGAGTCGATTTATCCCACGGCGACAGGCTCGTGGCGCAGGACCTCGCCCCTCCCTCGGAAGAGGCGGTTCGCCGGGCTGTGTGGCTCGCCGGGCTCAACAACGCCAACCTCCATTTTTTCTTCGCTTTGGACGTCGGATCCCGAACCCACCAGCTGATCGAAAGCAGCGAAGGGTTTTCGGACGACATCCTGGCCCGGGCCAGGGAGGTCCTGGGGGGGATTGTGAGCAGCGCCCGACGACGCGGCATCGAGGCGGAGTGCTCCGTGGTTATCGGCAAAAGCTGGCTGGAACTGATTCGCCAGGTCCTGCGCCGTGAACACGATCTGCTGATCGTCGGGACCCGGCATCTGGGACGGGTTCAAGGGGCGCTCATCGGGAGCACCGGAATGAAGCTGCTGCGCAAGTGCCCCTGTCCGGTTTGGATCACCCAGCCTCGCCCTGGCTCCAAACTCAAGCGGGTGCTGGCGGCCACCGATTTCTCTCCGGTTTGCGATGTGGCGCTCGAGTTGGCCGCTTCGATGGCCGGCCTCAACGGCGCCGAGCTTCATGTGCTTCACGTCTTCGAGTTCCCGGAGAAAAGTCATTTCCGCGAGTTGAGGCGCGTCTCCGAAGAGTACCTCGGCGCTCGAGAGCATTTCGAGCGCGAAGCCCGCGATCATCTTCAGGAGCAGCTGGCAAGACAGGCCCTCAACGAGCTGAGAGAAGCACCAACAATTCATTTCATAACAGGCGATTCCAGCGAAGTGATTCAACAAACAGTTGAGGAGTTGAAAGTCGATTTGCTGGTCATCGGAACCATCGCCCGTGGTGGCATCTCGGGCCTCTTGATCGGCAACACGGTGGAACGATTGCTTCCCGAACTGTCTTGCTCGGTGCTGGCGGTCAAGCCCGAGGAATTTCGGTCTCCCGTGAAGTTGAACTAGCGAAGAAGGCAGTCATGTCGACCCAAGTCGGGATCGACCAGGTCGGCCGATTGAGCAATTGAGCGTCGAGTTTTCGCAGCGCAAGATTCCTTAGACTCTCCGACCGCCAGCCGGCGGGCCGGACGTAGCAAGCCCTCCGCTCCGGTCACTTGGGGGATCGAGGACTTCACGGAGGCGCCTGACGAGTCGGATGCGACCTATTTCACCTTCAACGGCAAGGGTTACGCCTTCCAAGGCGCCGGCCACGTCGTCGGCACTCACCGCATGGGAAGCAATGGCAAGGATTCGGTCGTCAACGACAAACAGCGAACCTGGGACCACGACAATCTCTAACCTGGACACCTTCATGCAGATCGAACAACCCAAGAAGAAGGGCGCCCCGCCGCGGGCCGAGGGGTACGCCACCATCGGTCAGTTCTACGAGGCCATCGAGGACGCCATCATCGCCTTCTGCAAGGGGGGCGGAGAGCGCTGGCTCTTCTCGGGCGATCCGGGGCGCCAGATCCAGCCCGACACCTTCTACTACGGCGGCGGCGGCAAAGTCGTGGTGGTTCACGACCTGGAATCCGCCAAGCGCGCCATCGAGGAGATCGTGGAGCAGGGCGAAGGCGTCGACGGAGAGATCTTCGACGGGGACAAACCCGGTTATTTCGGCCAGGGGGAGAAGTACGCCCACTACTTCCGCTTCAAGGAGGTCCGCTACGAGAGGTCCTACAGCCCCAAGCAGAACCCCAAGGGCGACCCGCCTCCCCGGGGCAAGCCCCTGCCCGTCGATTGGAACAAGGTCTATCCGGCGCAAACCGACCCCAAGGCGTCGGACTACGAACCGGGCAGCGCTCTCTGGGAAAAGTCGGCCGCCTTCAACAAGGCGTACACGAGCCTGCTTCACACTCTGCACCAGGCCTTCAACGGGACACCCGACAAGCTGCTCGACGCCGTCGGAAAGATGTACCAGCTCCAGGATCTCGCCAAGGCTTTGATGAGAACTCCGGTGGGCGACAGCGGCCAGAACGCGGGCCCCACCTTCGAATATTGGCCGCCCCCCGTGGACTCGAAAGTGATCACGATCCCAGAATTTCAGCCCATCGGGCACACCGGAAAATCGAACTGAGCCCCGAGGCGATCCGGCGCCTTGCAAGACCGCTGGCCCGGAGGACGAAAGGTTCTCCGGGCTAATCTCGATCGTCCTCCGAATCGGCGACCAGCCGGGTTTCTTTCCAAGCACCTCGGCGAAAGATCAAAAACGCCACCACCGCCAGGACGGTTTCGGCAAGACAGACCGACCAGAAGACGCCCTCGGGACCCGCGCCCAGCGGACGCGCCAGAGTCCAGGCGAGCGGAATCTGCAGGGTCCAGAAACAGAAGAAATTGATCCAGGTCGGCGTCATGGTGTCGCCCGCCCCGTTGAAGGCCTGCGTCAGCACCATTCCCCAAGCGTAGAAGATGTAGCCGTAGGAAATGATGCGCAGCGCTGAAACTCCGACTTTCGAGGTATCCGGCTGGCTGGTGAAGATCCCGATCAAAGACGGTGCGAGGGTCAGGAAAATCACCATCACCAGACCCATGAAGACCATGTTGAAGAGGCCTGTGAGCCAGACTGCCCGCTCTGCGCGTCGGGGCCTTTCCGCACCCAGATTCTGCCCCACCAGCGTTGCCGCGGCGTTTGCCAGGCCCCAGGCGGGGAGGAAGGCGAAAACAACGATGCGGATGGCGATCGTGTAACCGGCCAGCGCGGCCTCGCCGAAAGGCGCGGTGATGCGCATCAACACCACCCAGCTCGTAGTGGCGATCAGCAGTTGTCCGATGGACCCCACGGAGAGGCGCAGGATCTCGAGAACCAGGCTCGCCCGCACTTCGAAGGCCGGACCTCTCAGCGCGATTCGACCTCGTCCGGAACGCAAAAGACCCATCTGATAGAGGACGCCGATTCCCCGTCCGATTGTCGTGGCCAGGGCGGCTCCGGTCATGCCGAGTTCAGGAAAGGGCCCCAGGCCGAAGATGAGGCAGGGATCGAGCACCAGGTTGACGCCGTTGGCCAGCCACAAGCTGCGCATCGCCAGGTTGGCGTCGCCCGCTCCCCGAAAAACCCCGTTCTGGAGGTGGAGCAGCATCACCACGACATTGAAGCCGAGGATGATCCGGGCATAGCTGGCTCCGGCCTCGACGACGCTTTCCGGCGCATCCATCAATCGCAGGAGGTCTTCCGCGAAGAAGAAGCCCGGGATTCCCAGCAGGACGCCCCCCAGCACCCCGACCGTGATAGCCGCGGCAGCGGCGCGCACAGCCCCGTCGCGATTCTTCTCCCCGATTCGCCTGGCCACCAGCGCCGTGCCCGACATGGCCAGGCCGATGGCCAGCGCGTAGACGATGGTGAGCATCGCCTCGGTGACGCCGACGGCCGCGACCGCGTCGTCCCCGAGTCGGCTGACGAAAAAGATGTCGCAGACGGCGAAGACCGATTCCATGGCGAGTTCCAGGACCATGGGCACGGCGAGCAGCCAAATCGAGCGCGGCAGGCTCCCCGTGGTGTAGTCGTGATCGTGGGTCCGCAAGGCCTTGAAGAGATCTCGCAGCAGTCCCCAGCTCTCGGGTGGCGCTTCGGAACCCGGACTTTGCGGGGACGGCACTTCCGACATGGGCCTCTAGTTTATCGGTTTGCGGATGCGGTGGGTCCGTGGGTCTGTGGGTCTGTGGGTCCGTGGGTCCGTGGGTCCGTGGGTCCGTGGGTCTGTGGGTCTGTGGGTCCGGTGGGTGTTCACGCTGAAAGCGTGACAGGCTCAGCCCGGGGTAAGCCCGCCGGAGCCTTGGCGAAGGCGGGCGCCGCCCTGGGTACCCGGCCCCAACGACCGCAACGCTGAAAGCGTTGCACCTCGAAACCGAGGAGCCCTCTCACTTCGAACTTGCCACGATTCCGCCGATTCCCTGCTCGGCGAGGTACGTATTGAACTCGCCGACGTCGCGCTGGAGCTCGCCGTAACGGACCTCGTGGTCCGCCAACCGACTTTTGTAGAGCCGGCAGACCTCGAGTTGCTGGTTGGTGGGCGGCGCGTCGAGTTGATCGATGTAGCCCGCCAGGCTGAGCATTTTGGAATAGAGCTTGCGCCCCCACCACAACGAATCCTGGCGCGCGTTGGTGAGGCGGAGATCGAAGAACTCGTTCTCCAGTTCCTGCAAATCGTCGTCGAGCTTGCGCGCTCGCTCGATGATCCCCTCCGAATCGGGACGCCCTTCCAGAACTTCCCGCAGGTCGAGCAACTGGCGGCGAATCCACTCGATGCCTTCGATCATTTCGACGCTTCGCTTGATCGCGGAGTGCAGATCGAGCAGCACCTTGGTCTGGGCCGCGATGTCGTCGAGAGTCCCGCTCGAGTTGGGGTCTTTGACGACTTGCAGCCGCTGCTCCAACTCCAGGTCGCCCAGCTGCAGTTTCACGGTGTAGTTTCCGGGAGGAGCCAGAGGAGCGTAGCGCCGACCCTCGGAAAGCGGGCGCCATCCCTTTT
>JBFGHF010000321.1:0-5296 GCA_041578355.1 Acidobacteriota bacterium | reverse complement strand
GCCGCCATTTCGTCGTCGCGGGCCGCCCTTCCCAATTTCTGCTCCAAGCGGACGTAGGTCTGCTCGACCAGCTTGCTTTTCTTGCGCAACGAGCGAGGCGCCCAGTCCAGCCCCCTCAGGCTGTCCAGGATGGCGCCTCGTATCCGCACCTCGGCGTAGGTCTTGAACTTGACCCCCTTGCTTTCGTCGAACTTGTCGACCGCATCGAGCAGACCGATGACACCGGCGCTGATCAGATCATCCAATTGCACTTCCGGAGGCACCCTCACCGCGATTCGCTGCGCGATGTAACGGATTTGCGGCAGGTGCTCCAGGATCAGCTTGTCCCGTTTGCGAGTCTCTTCATCCCGGTAGGCTTTCATATTGAATGCGTTGCTGCTCATGAAATCACGTCACTCCCGTACCCGAAGTGAGGGCGGCGAAGCCCAGCGCGGGTCGTTGGCGGAGCGCCTCGGCCAAGCGCAAAAAACAACGGCTTGCCGGAGCTCCTGGATGGGCGATCAGAAGGGGCTTTTGACTGCGCACCGATCGGGACAACTTTTCATCCCGGGCAACGAAGCCCAGAAGATGGACCTGGCGTTTGAGAAAACGGTCGACGACGCTCGACAGGTGCTCAAAAACCCGGCTGGCTTCGCGCTCCCCGCCCACCGAATTGACCAGCAGCAGGATCTCCTGCTCACGGCTGCTCCCGGAAAGGACCTTGATCAGCGCGTAGGCGTCCACGATCGCCGTCGGCTCAGGCGCGACCACGACGATCACCGGATTGCTCGCGTGCAGGAATCGGGTGACGTTGCGCGAGATTCCGGATGCGGTGTCGACCAGCACGTAGTCGTATCCGTTGAGAAGCGCAGCCAGTTGATCGAGCAGCCTTTCCCGGATCCCGGCATCCAGCGAGGCCAGCTCCTGGAGTCCGGAACTGCCGGGTATCACGTCGAGTCCTTCCGGACCGCGAGCCACGATGGCGTCGAGTGGGTGGATGCCACTCACCACATGCCCCAGGTGGAAGCGAGGGGTTAGGCCCAGGAGCACATCCACGTTGGCCAATCCCAGGTCGGCATCGAAAATCGCCACGCGGTGGCCGGCACGGCGCAGGGCCAGCCCCAGGTTGACGACGACGCTGGTCTTACCCACTCCGCCTTTTCCACTGCCGACACCGATCAGTCGGCAAGTCGCACCGTCCCTGCCTTGCGCTTTTCGGAGAACCATTTGACGTAAACCGTGCGCTTGATCTTCCATCGTCTTCAATTGAGGGGAATGGCCAGGTCGGCAACCATGCGTCGACTCGGAATCAGCAAGTTCTCGGTGACCTTCTGGCCGTCCGTCAGACAAGAGAGCCTCTTTCCGGTGCGAACCAATTGACTGGCCACCGAACCCGGGGTCGAAGTTTCATCGAGCTTGGTGAAGATCAAACGGCCCGCGCGGAAGACTTCGAAAGCCTCGATCATCTCCTCGAGATCTCGGGTCTTGGTGTTGGCGGCCAGTACCAGGTGAACCTGCACATCCTTGCGTTGCCGCAGAAACTCCGGCAGAGCTCCCCAAGCGGAAAGATTGCAATGGCTGTGCCCCGCGGTATCGATCAGTGTGCAGTCCTTCTCGCGGAACTCCTCGAGTGCGCCGTGCAAGTCCTCCAGCCGGTGTACCGTGCGAACCGGAACTCCGATGATCTCGGCGTAAATCGCCAACTGCCGCGAGGCCCCGATGCGATAGGTGTCGAGATTGACCAGGGCCACATTGCGGTCCTCGGACAGAGACAGCAGAGCGGCCAGTTTGGCGATGGTGGTCGTCTTCCCCACTCCGGTGGGACCCAGCAGGATGGCCCGCAGCGGCCGGTCCGGCAGCACCCGGATCGGCTCGACTCGCACCATTTCGGCCAGGCGATGGTGCATTTCAGTATTGCGGTCGGCGCCGAAGTCCGAGTCCGCCCGGTCCGTAGCCTGCAAGAGAGTCACAGCCAAGCCACGGTCCAGTCCCGCGGCCGTCAAGCTCTCGAAGCGCGCCCACTCGGCATCGGTGCGGAATGGTCCCGGGCCACCGGAGCGGGGCAGGCTCCCTTCCCGGAGCACTCTTCTCAGGGCACTGAGTTCCCGCTTCAGTTCCAGCACCGCTTTCTCCGAGGATGGGTCACTGCCGACGGTGGGCCGTTTCGCCGGGGTGCGGGAACCGGGGAGCTCGGCCGAGCCCTCCGCCGGACGCGAGCCCTTGCTTGCCGAAGTGAAACCGGGATCGGCGTCCACGGCGGCAGTGATTTCGTACTCCAAGGTCGGAAACAGACCAAGCAGCCGTTTGCGGCGGATCCGCCTGGTGCTCAAGATCAGAGCCGACTCGCCCAGATCCCGGCGGATCTGGCGCAAAGCTCGGGGAACCGATTTGGAACGGTACACCTTCATTCGCATCACTCGACCACCCCCGCCGGAATCACTTTCAGGTGCGGTGGAATCTCGTTATGGGAAAGCACAACCAAGTTGGGCATGGCCCGCTCGACCAGGCGTTTGAGATGTAGCCGGATGGCGGCCGAGGTCAGCACGATGGGATATCCCTCGAAAGACCCTTCTTCGATCCTGTGCTGCAATGTCTCGAGGAAGCGCCCCGCGGCGGCCGGCTCCAAGGCCAGGTAACTGTCTTTTTCGGTGACGTTGACGGCGTCCTCCAGGACTTTTTCCAGGCCGGGGCTGATGGTGAACAGGGACATTCGGCCCTGCTCGTCGACGTATTCCTGGCAAATCAGGCGACCCAGCGCCTGTCTGACGTACTCGGTAAGAAGAGAGATGTTCTTGGTCAGCGAGCCGTAGTCGGCCAGGGTCTCCAGAATCGTCACCAGATCGCGGATCGAAACTCTCTCCCGCAAGAGGTTCTGCAGCACCTTCTGCACTTCGCCGACCCCGAGCAAGCCGGGAATCAGCTCCTCGACCACTTTGGGATGGGTTTCGGCCACCCGATCGATCAGCGATTTCACCTCTTGCCGACCCAGCAACTCGTGGATGTTCGACTTGATCACCTCGGTCAAATGCGTGGCCAGCACAGTGGTGCAGTCGACGACCGTGTAGCCGGCCAACTGCGCCTTCTCCCGGCTGGCGGGCCGAATCCAGAGAGCAGGAAGATTGAAAGTGGGCTCCGTTGTGGCAGAACCGTCGATCTCCGCGGAGGCGTCCCCGGGGTCGATGGCCATCAGCTGCTGGGGATTCAGTTCGCCGCTCGCGACCGGGACTCCTTTGAGCAGAATCCGGTATTCACGAGGCTTCAACTGCAGGTTGTCGGTGATGTGAACAGGAGGGACGATCACGCCCAGATCGAGTGCGATCTGGCGGCGGATCGATTTGACTCTGCTCAGGAAGTCGGCCCCCTCCCGGTTGTCGACCAGATGAATCAGTTGATACCCCAACTCCAGTCCCAGAGGATCGACTCGCAACAAGCTCTCGACGCTCAGCTCTCCCGCGGCTTCCTCATCCTGCCCCTCTTCGGCCGCCGGACTCTGAGCCAAGGCCATCGATTCCTTTTGATGCACCAGCCAGGCCACACCTCCCAGAGGCACACTGAGCACGAAGAAGACCAGGAAAGGAAGCCCCGGAATGATGGCCAGCAGCAGGAGCAGTCCGGCGCCCAGGGCGAGAGGCATCGGTTCCCGGAAAACCTGGCTCGAGACTTGTTCTCCCCAGTTGCTTTCCGACGAGGCCCGGGTTGTCATCACACCGCCCGTGACCGAGATCAACAGCGCCGGCACGGCCGAAACCAGCCCGTCCCCGATGGTGAGGATGGTGTAGGTTTGAAGAGCTTCGGCCATGGGGATTCCCAACTTGGCCGTTCCGATGATCAAGCCGGCGACGATATTGATTCCGGTGATGATCAGACTTGCGACAGCATCTCTCTGGGTGAAGCGAACCGCACCGTCCATGGCCCCGTAGAACTCGGCTTCCTGGGCCACCTCTCGCCGGCGGCGGCGGGCCTCGCCGTCATCGATGAGCCCGGCGTTGAGGTCGGCGTCAATGGCCATCTGCTTGCCGGGCATGGCGTCGAGCGTGAAACGGGCCGTGACCTCCGAGACACGCACCGCCCCGTGATTGACCACGATGAACTGAATGGCCAGCAGGACCAGAAAGACCACTCCTCCGACCACGAAATCCCCGCCCACGACGAATTGCCCGAAAGCCCGAATCACCTGGCCGGCCGCCTCCACGCCCGATTCCCCCTGTAACAGAATCAAACGAGTACTGGCCACGTTGAGCGACAGGCGGAAAAGCGTCAGCATCAAGAGAAGCGTCGGGAACACCGAGAAATGGACAGGGTCGTGGATATAAAGGGAGATGAGAAGGATGATCACCGAGAAGGTGATGTTCACCGCGATCAACAGATCGAGAACACCCGAGGGCAGCGGCACGAGCATGACCGCCAACATCGAGAGCACCGCGATCCCGGCAAGCAGATCGGGTCTCATCAGATTTCCCAGATCCTTTGCTTGCAAACCCGACGTGAGAGCTTTCATGACAGATTTCTGACCCTTCATCTTCCGACTTGAAAAAAGCAATACGTGTGCCAGATTCAGTTGAATTCGATTGACTTCGGTGTTATTTGTTTCTGTCGGTACACATAAGCCAGGATCTGCGCCACGGCTCGATAGAGCTCTTCGGGGATCTCGCCGCCGACGGCCACCGCCTGATGGAGGGCCCGCGTCAGCGAGGGGTTTTCGACCACCGGGACCGCATGCTGCTCGGCAACCTCACGGATTCGAAGAGCCACGAAACCCCTGCCTTTCGCCACCACGCGCGGCGCCATCATTTCGCTCGTCCGGTAGCAAAGTGCCACCGCATAATGCGTGGGGTTGGTGATGACGACGTCGGCTCTCTTGACGTCCTCCATCATTCGCCGCGTGGCAATCTCCCTCTGTTGGCGGCGGATTCTCTGACGAACCAGCGGATCTCCCTCGGTCTGTTTGAGGTCTTCTTTGACCTCCTGCCGGGTCTGGCGAATATCCCGCTCGAAGCGATATTTCTGAAATCCGAAGTCGAGCGCGGCCATCGCCAGCAGAAAGACTCCGGCTCTTGTCCCGATCTGTTGCAGCGTCTGGCCAAGGACACTGGTGATTTGGCTGAGGGACATGGCGCTGGCGTTGAGCAGGGCCGCCGCGTGGTCGCGAATCACGTCGCTCGCCAACCAGCCCAGCACGATGACCAGCGCCAGGGCTTTGGCCAGTTCCACCAGGCCGCGGCTCGAAAAAACCCGCTGCAGGTTCTTTTTCGGAGAGATCTTCTCCAGCTTGGGTTGCAGGGGTTCGAACGACAACACCGGACGGCCTTGCACCAGG
>JBFGHF010000320.1:0-5315 GCA_041578355.1 Acidobacteriota bacterium | reverse complement strand
CCTTCGAACCTGCGCAACTGCGCGAAGGACTCGGAACGCCGCCTTCCAGACAGCATCGCCCGGCCCCGCCGGGGGCGAGCGCCCGGATGCCGGTAAGGATGCCGGCGTTCACGCGTGTCGAAAAGGGGTGCCCTTCGAACCTGCGCAACTCCGCGAAGGACTCGGAACGCCGCCTTCCAGGCGGCATCGCCCGGTCCCGCCGGGCGCGAGCGCCCGGATGCCGGCAGGGATGCCGGCGTGCGCGTGTCGAAAAGGGGTGCCTTTCGGACCTGCGCAACTCCGCGAAGGACTTGGAACGCCGCCTTCCAGGCGGCATCGCCCGGCTGCCGGCAGCACAGCGCCACGCATGACCCGCTGCAGCCTACAAACGGAATCGGCTCCCACTCCCACCGCTCAGCCCGTAGGCGCGGGTTCGACCTCCTGCCGCCAGGAGCACTCCGACTCGCCGCAATAGCGGATCAGGCCTTCCTTCTTGGTCTGTTTCTCCAGGACGTAGGAAGCGTCGCATTTCGGGCAGGAGCTGGGGACCGGCTTCTGCCAGAGGACGAACTTGCAGTTGGGGTAGGCATTGCAGCTGTAGAAGATCCGACCGCGGCGGGATTTCTTCTGAACGATCTCACCCTCGTTGCACAGTGGGCAAGTGACTCCCGTGGTCTCCTGCTTGATGTAGCGGCAGTCGGGATAGTTGCTGCAGGCGGTGAACTCTCCGAAGCGGCCATGCTTCTTGGCCAGTTGCGATTCGCAGCGGGGACATTTTTCGTCGAGCAGCTCGTCCTTGCGGATCTCGGTCTTGCCGTTGACCTGAACGAGCTTGCGCGTGTTCTTGCATTCGGGATACCCGGAACAGGCGAGGAACTCGCCGTATCGGCCCTTCTTGAGGACCATCTCGCGCCCGCACTTTTCGCAGGGCTCGTGTCCCTGCTCGGAGCTCTCCTTGTCGCCGTTGGCCTCTTCGGAGCGGGCCAGCTGACGAGTGTTGCGGCATTCCGGGTAATTGCTGCAGGCCACGAAGCGTCCGAAGCGGCCCCATTTGATGACCATCTCCGAACCGCATTTGTCACAGGTGACGCCGGCCGGGACCTCCTCGCGCTTGAGGTTCTTCATCTTCTTGCCGGCTTCCTCCAGTTCCTTGGAGAACTCGCCGTAGAAGTCGCGCAGCGTGGCCACCCAGTTCTTTCGTCCGCTCTCGATGCCGTCGAGATCCTTTTCCAGTCGGGCGGTGTAGTCGTAATTGAAGATTTCTTCGAAATTCTTGACCAGCATCTCGGCCACCACCTCGCCGGTTTCGGTGGGGACGAAACGGCCCTCGTCCTTGTTGACGTACTCGCGGTCCTGGATGACCGTGAGAATCTGGGCGTAGGTCGAAGGACGTCCGATGCCGTTCTCTTCGAGTGCCTTGACCAGACTGGCCTCGTTGTAGCGAGGCGGCGGCTGGGTGAACTTCTGCTCGGGCAGGATGGCTTCGACCCGCAGCACTTCGCCCTTCTCCACGGGAGGCAGAATCTTGTCCTTTCCCTCGGCTCCGGCGGTTTTCTCGCTCTGGCTGCCTTGTTCCTCGTAGACCTTGAGGAATCCGTCGAAGCGAAGGATCGAGCCGACAGCCTTGAAAATCGTGCGGGGCGCGCGGATCTCGATCTCGGTCTGATCGAAAATGGCCGGGTTCATTTGAGAAGCGACGAACCGTTTCCAGATCAATTGATAGAGCCGGAACTGGTCGCGTTCCAAATAGGGCTTGACAGCCTGCGGCGAAAGCGAAACCTCGGTGGGCCGAATCGCCTCATGGGCGTCTTGGGCGCTCTTCTTGCCCTTGAAGAAACGGGCTTTGGGAGGAAGGTATTTGGACCCGAACTCGTCCTGGATGTATTCCCTGACGCTGGAAAGAGCAGAGCCGGCGACGCGCGTCGAATCGGTTCTCATGTAGGTGATGAGACCGACGCGGCCCTGATCGCCCAATTGGACGCCTTCGTAGAGGCGCTGGGCCAGGGTCATGGTCTTGCGCACCGTGAAGCGCAGGCGCCGCGAGGCTTCCTGCTGCAAGGTGCTGGTCACGTAAGGGGGCACGGGATTGCGGCGGCGCTCCTTCTTCTTGATCCCGCTGACGACGAAGTCGCCGGCCCGCAGAGCCTCGAGCAGCTCGTCCGCCTCTTGCTGGTTGTCGATCTTGAACTTCTTCCCGTCCAACTTGACGGCTTTGGCGGTGAAGGGCGGCGGGAGTTTCGCGGCGAGATTTGCCGCGAAGTTCCAGTACTCTTCCGCAACGAACTCGCGAATCTCCTTCTCCCGCTCGACGATCATCCGGAGGGCCACCGATTGCACCCGGCCGGCCGAGAGCCCGCGCCGGACGTTGCGCCAGAGCAGGGGACTGACCTTGTATCCCACCAGGCGGTCGAGGATGCGGCGGGCCTGTTGGGCCTCCACCTTGTCCCGATTGATCTGCGAAGGATGTTGAAAGGCCTCTTGAATGGCCTTTTGGGTGATTTCGTTGAACAGAATCCGATGGAAACGGCGGTCCTTGGAAGAATTGAGTTCCTCGGCGAGGTGTTGACAGATGGCCTCGCCCTCGCGATCGGGGTCCGCTGCCAAGTAAATGTCCTGGCTGCGCCCGGCGGCTTTCTTCAACTCATTGACGATCTTCGCCTTGCCGGAAATCACCCGATAGGTGGGCTGGAAGTCGTTCTCGATGTCGACGCCCAAAACCGTCTTCGGAAGGTCCTTGATATGCCCCGCACAGGCCTTCACCACGTAGTCTTTTCCAAGGTATCGTTCGATCGTCCGGGCCTTGGCCGGTGATTCCACGATGACCATCGATTTCGCCATTTCAGTCGACCTCCAACCGCTTCTTCGGTTCGGATTCTTGTTTTCTATAGCACAAAACCCTGAAGGCGTACGCGCTTTTCATCACATCAAGGTTCGAGCGAAGCGTCTTCCGGGGGCCTGTTTGACGAGACCTTTCATCTCCAATTCGAGCAGCACGCGATTGAGCCGCGAAAGATCCCAACCACTGGATTCAAGGAGCCCGTCAACATGTAGAGCCCGGTCCACGGGCAAAAGTTTCATCAGACTCTGCTCGTCGCCCGTCAAATCGCCGGGAGCCGGGACCGGCTCTTCCACGGGCTTCTGGCTCGCGACGGACTGGCTTCGGATCCAGTCGAGAACCGAGAGCGGCAGCTCGTCGACCACATCCTGGGCATCAACCGCCACATGGGCGCCCTGTTTGAGCAAGTAGTTGGGACCGTAGCTGCCGGGACTCGTCACATTCCCGGGGATCGCCCAAAGCTCGCGGTCCTGCTCCAGGGTCAAGCGGGCCGTGATCAGAGATCCCGAGTATTCGGATGCTTCGCCGATCACGGTCCCGTAGCAAAGCCCGCTGATGACGCGGTTGCGCACCGGGAAGTTCTGGGGCGCCGGGAAGCTGCCGCAGGGAAACTCGCTGAGCAAACACCCCCGCTCCCGGATTCGATGGTAAAGCGCCCGGTTTTCGCGCGGATACACCACGTCGACGCCACTTCCCAGGACGGCAACCGTGCGACCCGAGGCCTCGAGGGCGCCCCGATGAGCCTCCGAATCGATGCCGCGGGCCAGTCCGCTCACGACGCAGAGCCCCAGCTCTCCGAGTTGGCGGGCCATTTTGCGAGCGACTTGCTTGCCGTAGATCGAGCTTCGGCGCGAACCGACGATCGCCACTGCCGGCACTTTCAAGGCCTCGAGGCTGCCCAGGGAGTAAAGCACCAATGGCGGGTCGTGAATGCGCCCCAGCAGCCTGGGGTAGCATTGGTCA
Organism: Acidobacteriota bacterium; assembly: GCA_041578355.1. Lineage (GTDB taxonomy): Bacteria > Acidobacteriota > UBA6911 > RPQK01 > JANQFM01 > JBFGHF01. The sequence continues at coordinate 1,537 of JBFGHF010000320.1, read as the reverse complement.
TGGGTCGAGAAGATGCGGATTCCCCCGCCCCGGGCCGACTGCCTGGTTCGATCCGCCAACCTCAGCGAGCGGCCGCTCACCAAACTGGCCAAGGCCTCGGGGCTGAGGCGGAATGGCCTGAGTTGCTTGCGGGTCAGCTCCAAAACGGCCCCGGGCGAGCCCCGGTGGCTGAGCAGTTCCTGGATCTTCCGCCGTCCCAGCCCCGGCGTCAGCGACAGGGCCAGTGCGTAGTAGGTTTGATCGTCCATCCTATCTGCTATAACGTCTGAGTTGAAAAAAACACGAAATTTTTTTCGGGAATGCCGGAAGGACGCGAAAAAAAAGTGACTCCGCCTCAAAAACAGATGACGAAGCATCGCGTCTCCTTCATCAATTTCCTGAACTCCGTTCCGCTGGGCTGGAATTTCCTTCAGGGCAAGGCCAAGGAGGATTTTGAGATTCTGTTCGACGTACCCTCCGAGTGCGCCGCGCATCTGGCCGGAGGCCAGGCGGATGTGGGACTGATCCCCGTCATCGAGTACCAGAGAATCCCGGGCTTGAAGGTTTTGCCCGGCATCTCGATATCCGCCAAGCGCGAGGTCCGGAGCGTCCTTTTCGTCAGTCGTCTCCCGCTGGAAAAGGTCAAGACCGTGGGTCTCGACACATCGAGCCGCACATCCGCAGCTCTGCTCAAAATCCTTCTCAAGGTTTTCTACGGACGGGACTCGATCGGCTTCGAGCCGCACCCGCCCCACCCCGCAGAGATGTTGCAGAAGTTCGATGCGGCGCTGCTCATCGGCAACCCCGCACTCCATTTGCCCTCTGAGAAGCTCTACACGTACGATCTTGCCCGCGAGTGGCGGCGCTTCACCGGCCTGCCCTTTGTTTTCGCCTTCTGGGCGGTTCGCGGAGAGGTCGAGCTAGGCGAGCGGGTGTCGCATTTCTATGATTCACGGCGCCAAGGCCTGGCGCACGTTGACCTCATCGCGGAGACCTATTCCGAACGCCTCGGACTCCGCGCGGACGAGATAAAGACCTATCTTCGCCTGCATCTCGACTACTCCCTCGACGAGGAGAATCTCAAAGGACTGACAACCTTCTTCGAGTTGGCCAGGCAGGAGGACTTGATTGACTCTATCGACCCCATCCGATTCTACCCGGTCCCTTCCCGTTTCCGAGAACGCCCGGCGAGCCAGACCCGGTCTTGAGGTTTTACTCGACGACGCTCCGACGCTACTAGGCAACAAGCGGGTGGCCGTCATTTCCCACCCGGCTTCCGTCGACTCCCGCCTCAACCATATCGCCGACTTGTTCTGGGAGCACCCGGAGATCCGGCTCACAGCGATCATGGGGCCCCAGCACGGGGCGCGGGGCGAGACTCAGGACGACATGATCGAGTGGCAGGACTACCGCGACCGACGAACCGGCCTTCCCGTGTTCAGCCTTTACGGAGAGGTAAGAAAACCCACCGCGGAGATGCTTTCCCACGCCGACGTCGTCGTCTTCGACCTGCAGGACGTGGGGGCCCGCTATTACACCTTCATCCACACGCTGGCGT
>JBFGHF010000319.1:0-5336 GCA_041578355.1 Acidobacteriota bacterium | reverse complement strand
GTGCTCGTCGTGCCTTCGTGGTTGGCTTTTCTTTCCGGGAGAGAAGAGCGAACCACCAGGGCACGGAGGACACGACGCCTGATTGTGGCGGTGGCTCTCCCCGTGGTGCTCGTCGTGCCTTCGTGGCTGGCTTTTCTTTCCGGGAGAGAAGGGCGAACCACCAGGGCACGGAGGACACGACGCCGGATTGCTGACGGTGGCTCCCCCCGTGGTGCTCGTCGTGCCTTCGTGGTTGGCTTTCTGACCGGGAGCGAAGAGCGAGCCCCGCCCACCGGAGCCTCAATACCGCAAGAATCCGGCCAGGCCGCCCAGGGAATCGAGGAAGCTGCGAGGACTGACCACGTCGATGGGGACGTCGTGGTGTTCGGCCAGCTTTTCGATGCGGTTGCGCAGCTCGATCGGCTCCACCGGACCTTGGCAGTAGTGGCACTGGTCGAGTGACGAACTGAAAATGAAATGGCAATTCGTGCAGCGATAGCCGCGGGTTTGCAGTTGCCGGCTGATGAATAGACGCTCCAGTTTCCCCATTTGCAGATTGAAGAGCGTGTCGTCCAGACCGACCACGGCCAGGTGGTCCTGGCAGAGCCGGTCGTAGAGCTGCTCTTCGGTTTGCTGTTGGGCCTGTGACTGAGCTTCGCTGATGTATCCGCTGACCTGTTCGATCAATTCGTTGTCGTCGGCGTGGGCGGGCAGATTGCGGGTCAACAGAATCCGATCTCGGACTTCCGAAGACAGATGGCGCTGAAAGCGGGCCAGGTTCGAGTCGGTCCCCAGCAGGATGATGGAGTCGGGATCTTCGCGGCGCACGTAATCTGCCAGGCTTTCGGCGAACTCCTTCATGAAGTGGTCGATCAGGGCGCTGCGGTGCCGCTGGTAGCGCATCTGAGACCAGCCCCCCACTTTGGTTCGTCCCGGGACCGTCTCATCGACCAACTCCGCTTCGCCGTGCAGGTCGAACAGATAAAAGCTCAGGATCCGCCCCGAATGCTGGTCGAGGATGGCCAGGCAGTAATGCTGATTGCCCTCCGCCAACTCGATCAGAATTCCCAGATTCGGCGAAGTTGAGACGGAGAATTTGTTGGGCACCTCGACGGAGAGTTGCAGGGCTTTGAAGTAATCTCTTGCGGCGCTGCTGAAAATGGCAACTCCCCGAGTCTCGCGAGCCAGTTCATCGCGCAAGTACGCTTCCACAAGTTCGACGTTGCGGCGGAATTCCCGAAGGTTGTTTTCCACGTTCCCGTGCTCCTGCAATTTGGAGAGCAGGGCGATCTTCTTGCGCAGGAAAACCGGGTAGGTCCGCTGACCTTCGGCATTGACCGAGGTGTTCAGATACACGCTCAGAAAAGGGGTCTTCTGATCCCCCAATGCCAACAACTCATCGAGCTCTTTTTGCAGATTCATGAAGGTATCCTGTCATCCGTTGATGGATTGGACGAGCTTCCGTTGGGCCGACTTCTGCAACGCACTGACACCGGTCAACAATGAGGGGTTGAGATAGATCGAGCCGAGCTGTACAAGCATGTGAAGCCTTCATTGATAAGTTTACGGGACAGCCGTCGTCGGTAAAACCGCGAGATGACTCAAGGCGTCGTCCTCTGCTTCCCGAAGTCTACTTGTCGAACCCCAAATTGTCGAATCGTCGCCGGAGATTCGGAACCGGCACGACGTTGACCAACGGGAACGGAATCACGGCTTCAATTCGTCAAATCGAGCAGGTAAATATCCTTGAACATCATATTGCCGAGTCCGCCGGAATGAAGCTGCAGGGCGATGTACCCGTCGTGGGCCTCGGGCCTGGGGTTGGTGTAGTCGAGGACCTTGATGCCGTTCAGATAACAGACATAGCGGTTGCCCACGACTTGAAGGTGGAAGTCGTTCCAGTCGTTGGGCCTCAGGACTGCTTCGAATTGGGGGGGCGGCCATGCCTGCCATCCCCTTCCATCCCCGTAGATCCCCCCGGTGTGGCGGCCTATTCTGCGGTCGATTTCGAACTGACGGCCCTGACTCACGTCCACAGTGCCGGGTTTGAAATCAGTATGAAAATAGACTCCGCTGTTGCCGTCGGCCAGGCATTTGAAGCGGATCGAGAGATGAAAGTCCCGGTATTTCCCCTCTGTGCGCAGATATCCGTATTTGTCGGTGACTCCTTGCCCGTGGATGACGCCGTCCACGACTTCCCATTTCTCGTTGCCGACGCGCACCCAGCCAGACAAGTCCTTGCCGTTGAAGAGCTGCTGCCAACGCTGCCCGGGCAACCCGACGTCCTGGGTCGCCGCAACCAGCACCGGGGCGATCAAACAGGTGGTCAATATCAGGATCCTGACTCGCTTCATGATTCCTCCTTGGGACGGGCGTTTGTGATTCGAGGCTCGCCCTCTTCCTTCTTTCGGGGCAGGACGAAGGCCAAGAATGAGAGTGTAAGCATGCCTGCGACCGTGTTGACAACCACGTCGGAAAGCCCGAAGAGCCGCTTGGGCAAAAGACCCTGAAGCGCCTCGTCCCCCAACCCGAGCAGAGCCACCAGGGAGAGAGTCCAGACGTAGCGGTAGCGGTCTCGGCTGCGGAAGCTGACGGCGTGGAATATCAAAAGGGTCAACGGCGCATACTGGAAGAAATGGATCCTCTTGGCTGGCACCGTGAGTTGCTTGAGACAAAATGCGGTGGCCAAAACGATGAGCAGAAAAGCCAGCAGCGAACCGGCGCGGTTGGTCGATCCCCGCAGTACGACCGCGAGCAGCAGCATTCCGACCACCAGGAACGTCAAGTTGATGGCAGTCGACATCGTCTCCCGACCGATCCGGTCGTAGAGCGAAACGTAAAGGTCGAAGACCAGGGTCATGGTTCCGTAGAGAAAAACGGTGTAGAGAACCACGGCCGCCCAAGCCCGCTTTTCCGTCGACAGTCCATGTCTCATCCAGCCAAAGAGGATAGCTGAAAACCACCCAGCCACGAGGAGCGCGAAGTCTCAAGCCGGTCACCACACACCTGTCCGAGCACCCACCGCGCCGGCCGCCGTGCTTGACGCCGGCACCCGGGAAGCAGATACTTTCCAGGTATCCCTGAAATGCGCTGGAGTTTACGGCCCCTGAGGAGGTGTCATGAATAGGACCCGAGTTTTGATCGGCTGGGTTGTGCTGGTGACGCTTGTTTTCGCCCCCTGCTGGGCGGCGGACAAGCGCATGACGATCGAGGACGCCCTGGCCCTGAAGTCGGCGGGCAACTTCGCCTGGACCCCCGACAGCAACCATCTTGTTTTCACCATCCGCGAATGGAAGCGCGATGACAATCGCTACATCACGCATATCTACCGGATTCCGCGGGAGGGCGGGGAACCCGTCCAATTGACGCGCGGCGAGAGGGGTGAAAGCAGGCCGCGCTTGTCGCCTGACGGGACGCTGCTGGCCTTCTCGGCCAACCGCGCCGAAAAGGGCGGCGGCCAGATCTGGTTGCTCCCGCTGGCCGGAGGAGAGGCCTACCAACTCACCGAGGAAGAGAACGGCGTCTCCGGGTTCGAGTGGGCTCCTGACAGCAAGAGCATCGCCTTCACGACGCGCGACGTTCCCGAGGACAAAGAGAGTCGGGAAAAGAAAAAGAAAGACAGATTCGATGCCGTCGTCGTCGACAGCGATTTCCGCTGGACCCACATCTGGGTGATTGGATTGAAGGACAAGGAAAAGCAACGGCTGACCGAAGGCGCTTTCAACGTCGCTCAGATCGAGTGGTCCCCCTCGGGAGAGCGGATCGCGGCGGTTGTCAATTACAATCCTTCACAGGAGAGTTCCTGGAGGCACATCGACGACAACCGCGAGTCGGATATTCTCCTGATCCCCGCAACGGGGGGAGAGCCCGAGAACTTGACGCCCCACGCCACCCGTTCTTCGAGCCCCGCCTGGTCACCCGACGGATCCGCCCTGGTGTTCAGCGAGAACGAGGACGTGACGGTGTGGGCTTCCATATCCAACCTGATCCGGGTCGATCTCGAGACGGGACGACGAGTCAACTTGACCGAGAAGGAACGGGATAGCGTCGGCGGCGCCCAGTGGACAGCGGACGGAAAGCACCTCTACTTCTCACAGGGGAAGAGCGTTTACACGCAGATCTACCGAATTCCGGAGCGGGGAGGCGATCCGCAAGCCGTCACGCGTGACCAGGGAATCCGGGGAGGATTCGAGATCTCGCCCGACGGCGGCTATCTGGCCTTTTCTCTCAACGACCCGACGCGGCCCGGAGACATCTGGATCAGCAAAATCGACGGCACGGCTGCTTCCCGGCTGACCGATCTCAACCCGCAGATCGCGGACTTCGACATCGCCCCGTCGCAGGCGATTCAATGGAAGGCGCCCGACGGTTGGCAGATCGAGGGAGTCCTCACGCTGCCTCTCGACTATCGGGAAGGCCAGAGCTATCCGTTGATCCTCCAGATCCACGGAGGCCCCTACGGCCGTTTCAGCCGCTCGTTCAGCAGCCGTAACCAGATCTTCGCAGCCAACGGCTATGCCATTCTCCAGCCCAACCCCCGCGGCAGCACCGGCTACGGCATCGATTTCACTGTGGCCAACGTCGAGGACTGGGGAGGGAAGGACTTCCACAACGACGACATGTCGGGCGTCGATCATGTCGTCGAAATGGGTGTCGCCGACCCCGATCGGCTGGTCGTGATGGGGGGCAGCTACGGCGGCTTCTCGACTTTCTGGGCCGTCACCCAGACCGATCGCTTCAAGGCGGCCATCGGCCATGCCGGGATCAGCGACTGGTACAGTTTTCACGGTCAGAGCGACATCCCGGGGCTGATGGAATACGGCTTCGGCGGCTATCCCTGGGACGCCGCCGAGACATATCGGAAATACTCGCCGATGACCTACGTGGACCAAGTGAAAACGCCCATCATGATCACCCACGGCGAGCGCGACATGCGAGTTCCCATCGCCCAGGCCGAGCAGTACTACACGGCGCTCAAGAAGCGCGGCGTCGATGTTCAATTCGTCCGCTACCCCCGCGAAGGCCACGGCATCCGCGAGCCCAACCACGTCATCGACCTGGTGGGCCGACAGCTCGAATGGTTCGACCGCCATCTGGGGATCGAAAGGCCGAAAACGGAAGTGGAGGAGGGAGCCCAGTAGCGTTGGGAGTCCGTGACTCCGTTCTCTTCTCGTAATCGTGTTCGTAATCGACTGAGGACCAAGGACTGAAGACGGAAGACGGAAGACGGAAGACGGAAGACTAAGGAAATGAACTGGCTCTACGCCCTCATCGGCGCTTTTCTTCTGGCCGCCGCCAGTGCGCTCGGAGATTGGATTTGGGCCTATTGGTCTGTGCGGCACACAGCGACCGCCGGC
>JBFGHF010000318.1:0-5349 GCA_041578355.1 Acidobacteriota bacterium | reverse complement strand
ATAGCAGCCGCAGAGGACTCAAAGAGCGTGGGGGCGCGCGGAGAGTCAGCCGCTGCCCCATCGACACGAAGCCGTTCCGCCCTTCTCCGCGATAAAAACGCCCGCAATGCCCGACAAGAACTCCAAGCGCAAGACTCTCAGTTACGCCGACGCCGGTGTCGACATCGAGCGGGCCGGACGGATCAAAGAACGAATCAAAGCCCTGGCCCGTTCCACCTTCAACGCCTCGGTGGTGGGAGACATCGGCTCGTTCGGCGGACTCTATCGCCCCGAGCTGGGCAACCTGCATCGTCCCATTCTGGTTTCCAGCGTCGACGGGGTGGGCACCAAGCTCAAGATCGCCTTTTTGACCGGTATCCACGACACCGTGGGACTCGACATCGTCGCTCATTGCACCAACGACATCCTCGTCCAGGGAGCCAAGCCGCTGTTCTTCATGGACTACATCGCCAGCGGTCGCCTCGAACCCGACGTCATCGAGCATCTGGTCAGCGGGCTCGCCGAAGGTTGCCGCGAGTCGGGTTGCGCTTTGCTGGGCGGAGAGACCGCCGAGATGCCCGATTTCTACGCCGACGGGGAATACGACCTGGCGGGCTTCATCGTGGGCGTGCTGGACGAGTCCAAGGTCCTGGGCGCACATCTGGTCGCCCAAGGCGATCAACTGATCGGACTTCCCTCCTCCGGCTTGCACACCAACGGATACTCGCTGGTGAGAAAGTTGTTTTTCGAGCAAGAGAAACTCTCGGTCGAAGACTTCGTCGAGGAACTGGGCCGCAGTGTCGGCGACGAACTGCTCGAGCCGCACCGAAACTACTTCCCCGCGCTCAAGGACCTGTTGGCGGCCGACGACTTGCATGCACTGGCCCACATCACGGGTGGCGGCATTACCCAAAATCTCAACCGCATACTTCCCGAGGGTCTGGACGCTCGTGTGGAAAGGGGAAGTTGGGAAATCCTCCCCGTCTTTCAATTCATCCGCGAGCGCGGCGGCGTGGGCACCGAAGAAATGTACCGGACCTTCAACATGGGCATCGGGATGGTGCTGGTGGTTTCGCAGCGCCGCCTCGATCGGGTGGAGACTTTCCTGCAGTCTCGCAGCCAGCACTACTACCGGATCGGCGAGGTGACCGCCGGCGATGGCAAGGTGGTCTACCGATGAAGCAGGTGGCCATCCTGCTCAGCGGGAGAGGGTCCAACTTTTTGGCCTTGTCCGAGGCGACCGAAGCGGGGCGGATTCCCGCCCGGATCGTGCTGGTGCTGTCCAACGTCCCGCTGGCAGCCGGTCTCGGCCTCGCCAAGGAACGGGGATATGCCACGGCGGTGGTTCCATCCCGAGGTCACCGGGACCGGGAAGCCTACGACCGCCTGGTGGTCCGGGAACTGGAAAACCGAGGGGTCGACATCGTTTGTCTGGCCGGATTCATGCGTTTGCTGAGTCCCTGGTTCGTGAGCCGCTTTCCGATGCGCATCCTCAACATCCATCCCTCGCTGCTTCCCGCCTTTCCGGGCCTGCACGCCCAGCGCCAAGCTCTGGAGTGGGGAGCGCGCGTCTCGGGCTGCACGGTCCATTTCGTCGACGAAAAGCTCGACCACGGACCGATCATCGTCCAGCAAGCCGTCCCGGTGCTGGACGACGACACGGAAGAGACCCTGTCCTCGCGCATTCTCGAGCAGGAGCATCGAATCTACCCCCGGGCGCTCAGGCTGGTGTGCGAGGATCGCGTCACCGTGGTGGGGCGTCGCGTGCAGGTCGACGCCGGTGGCGACCGATGATCCCCGAGACGGTGATCGATGTCTCACTCGAAGTCTCCGCGGCACTGAGCGAGAAGCGCCCGGTGGTGGCGCTCGAGTCGACGCTGATCGCCCACGGCCTGCCCCGCCCCGTCAATTTGGAGACGGCATTCGAACTGGAGTCGGCGGTTCGGGAGGAAGGGGCCGTCCCGGCAACGATCGGCATCCTCGAGGGTCGACCCATCGTGGGTCTGGCGGGGGCGCAAATAGAGCTCCTGGCGACCCGGTCGGTCGGCAAGGCCGGGACCCGCGACCTGGCGCCGGTCCTCGGCGCGGGAGGCTCGGCGGCCACTACCGTTTCGGCGACGATCCTGCTGGCACATCGAGCGGGTATAACGGTGATGGCCACCGGCGGCCTGGGTGGGGTCCACCGGGGCGTCACGCAAACCGGCGACGTCTCCGCCGACCTGATTCAACTCTCCCGCACCCCCGTCGTAGTGGTCTGTTCCGGCTTCAAGTCGATTCTCGATCTGGGAAAGTCTCTGGAATACCTCGAAACGCTGGGCGTTCCCGTGGTCGGCTACCGCACCCGCCACCTCCCCGCCTTTTACAGCCGCCGTGGCGCGAGCATCCCTGCTCGTGATTCCACCAACGAAAGGAATGACGACTTGGGAAGGTCGTCCCACGATCTCGAACACAGCGCATCCTCCCCCTCCGAAATCGCCCGCATTTTCGAACATTCCCGTCGGCTCGGCCTCGATTCAGCGCTGGTGGTGGCCAATCCCTGCCCCAAGAGAGAGGCGCTCGATTATCGGACCGTGGAGGAATTGATTCGACAAGCGGAGGAAAAGGCCGAGGCGGAGGGGATCCGCGGAAAGGCGCTCACTCCTTTCCTGCTGGAACGGCTCCACGAGTCGAGCGGAGGCCGCACCCTGGAGGCCAATCGCGCGCTCATCCTCTCCAACGCCAGATTGGCTGCGCAGGTGGCGGGGGTCCTGAGCGAACGACTCCAGGATCGAGGCTCCCCCCCTGCGCCGGAGGCGTGACGGACAGGCCGGCGGCAACGGCTCGACAGGGGCGAATCCCGCCTGCGAACGACCGAGCTATCAGCAGAGATGGGAATCTGATGAATGGTCCATCTGGAGTGCCGCTTGATCACGCGCGCGGCTCAGTGATTTGTCGGCCGATTCCGGACTGAGCCGCGCACGTCAGTAAGCGGCGGGAAGGCTGTTCGGACCACCTTGGCTGCAGCGTGGCCGGCCTCCCCGGGCGCGATAATGGCCTGGCGGGAAATCCCTCTCGTCACTAAATTCTAAGGCTCTGACACCTCAAGGCCCCCGGAACGCTTTGACTGAGAACGGACCCACAGACCCACAGACCCACAGACCCACAGACCCGAGCCTCAGCGATCCCGGAAGGGCACGTCGCCGCCGGCGCTCTGCGACTGCTCGCGAATCGAGCAGTGGGCCGAGGCCAGGCGGGCGCCGGGCACGCGAAAAGGCGAGCAACTCACGTAGTCGAGTTTCTGGCCGTGACAGAACTCGATCGAAGCCGGGTCGCCTCCATGCTCGCCGCAGATGCCGACTTTGATATCGCCTCGCGCTTGGCGGCCGCGCTCGACGGCCATGGCGACGAGCTGGCCCACACCCGATTGGTCCAGGGTCTGGAAGGGATCCTTGGCGAGGATCTTCTCCTTCTCGTAGGCGCCCAGGAACTTGACGGCGTCATCGCGGGAAAACCCGAAGGTGGTCTGCGTCAGATCGTTGGTCCCGAAGGAAAAAAACTCCGAGATCTCCGCCAGTTCATCCGCCACCAGGCAAGCCCGGGGCAGCTCGATCATGGTGCCGACCAGGTAGTCCAGGTCGACTCCTTGCTTCGCCAGGATTTCATCGGCGGTCTTTCTGACCACCTCGGCCTGATTGGCCAATTCGCCCTTCATCGAGACCAGCGGGACCATGATCTCGGGGACGGGGTTCTTGCCGGCTTTCTTGAGCTGGCAGGCGGCCTCGATGATGGCCTGGGTCTGCATGCGCGTGATCTCCGGATAGGTGATACCCAGTCGGCAGCCGCGGTGACCCAGCATCGGGTTGGCCTCGTGGAGACTCTCGATCCGTTTGAGGATCTCTTCCTGACGGCGGATCTCCGCTTGGTCGGCCCCCTTCTGACGAAGCCGTTGAATCTTCTCCACCTGGTTTTCATGAGGGGGGAGAAACTCGTGCAGTGGCGGGTCCAAAAGCCGGATGGTGACGGGCAATCCGTCCATGGCTTCCAGGATGCCTTCGAAGTCCTTGCGTTGAAACTTTTTCAGCTTGGCGAGGGCCTCTTCCCGCTTCTCGAGAGAATCGGAGAGGATCATCTGCTGCATCAAGGGAAGCCTGTCCTCCTCGAAGAACATGTGCTCGGTTCGGCAAAGACCGATCCCGATGGCGCCGAAGTCGCGCGCTATGGAAGCCTGGTCTGGACGGTCGGCGTTGGCCCGCACCCCCATGGCCTCCACCTGGCCCACCAGGGTCATGAAACGATCCAACAACTCGCGGTTGCCGCCGGTGTCGACCATCTCGACCGCTCCCAGCATCACACGGCCAGTCGTACCGTCGAGGGAGAGGACGTCGCCCTCGTTGAGCCGGTTGCCGTCCCACTCGATGGTCTTGTTCTTGGGATCGATGCGCAGCGACTCGCACCCCACCACGCTGCACTTGCCCATGCCGCGCGCAACCACCGCCGCGTGACTCGTCATACCGCCGCGTGAGGTGAGGATGGCCACCGCCGCCTCCATCCCGTGGATGTCGTCGGGCGTGGTTTCGGGGCGGGCCAGGATGACCTTTTCTCCTCGGCCGGCCCAATGTTCGGCGTCGTCCGCCGAGAACACCACTTTCCCCACGGCGGCCCCGGGAGATGCCGGCAAACCCCGCGCGATCTCCACAGCGTCGTCGTCCTTGAAAACAGGATGGAGCAATTGGTCGAGCTGGTCGGCCTCGACTCTCAGGATCGCTTCCAGAGGAGTGATCAGTCCTTCTTCGAGCATGTCCAGCGCGATCTGCACGGCGGCCGGGCCGGTGCGCTTTCCATCCCGGGTCTGCAGCATGTAGAGGTGCCCGTCCTCGAGGGTGAACTCGAAGTCCTGCATATCACGCCGCAGTTTTTCGAGCCGCTCGGAGATGTCCAGCAGCTGGGCGTGGATTTCGGGGAATTGCTGCTTCATCTGGCTGACCGGGAGAGGGGTGCGGGTTCCTGCCACCACTTCTTCACCTTGGGCTTGGGGAAGGTATTCCCCGTAAAGGTGTTTCTCTCCCGTGGCCGGGTTTCGGGTGAATCCGACGCCGCTGCCCGAGCGCTCGCCCCGATTGCCGAAAACCATCATTTGAACGTTGACGGCCGTCCCCAGATCCTCGGGGATGTCGTTGAGACGTCGGTAGGTCTTGGCCCGGGGGTTGTCCCAGGAGAGAAAGACGGCCTCGACGGCCATTTCGAGCTGCCGATAGGGGTCTTGCGGGAATTCTTTTCCGTCCCGAGCGATGATCCTTTTGAACTCGTCGCAGATCTCTTTGAGGTCCTCTTCTTCGAGTTCTATCTCGTGCGAGACTTTGCGCCTCGTCGTGTGCTCGGACAACACCTCTT
>JBFGHF010000317.1:0-5361 GCA_041578355.1 Acidobacteriota bacterium | reverse complement strand
GGCGGCTGCGCTATTCCTTCTCTTGAGGGAGTGGGCTTCGGAAAGACATTCGCTTTCGCTTCTGCAAGACTTGAGGGAATCGAACGCCTTCGCCAACCACATCCTGGCCGCCAGTCCTTCGGTGATTTTCTCCTGTACTCCCGATGCCGTTTTTTCGCCCACCTTCATCAGCGGCAAGGGCGAAGCTCAACTCGGATTCGACAAAGAGTGGGCTCGGGGCGGCAACCTCTGGGAAGCCCGCGTGCATCCCGACGATTTGACGCGCGTACGCAACCAACTCACCACCGACGGGCCCCAAGACATTCCCAGCATCGAGTATCGCCTGAAGAGGTCCGACGGGTCGTACGCCTGGGTGTACCAACGGTTGGTCGCTTCGCTGGACGATTGGGGACGAGTGCAAGAGTTGGTGGGCTCGATCACCGACATCTCGACCCGCAAGGAGTTGGAGAAGCAGGTCCAGACCGCCCAGAGAATCGAGGCACTGGGAAGACTTTCGGGGGGCATCGCTCACGATTTCAATAATCTGCTCACCAGTATTCTCGGCCACGTGAGCCTCTCTTTGGAAACCGCCGTCAGCCCGAAACAACTTCGAGAAAACCTGGGGGAAATCCGCGCGGCCGGAGAGAGGGCGGCGAGGCTGACGAGTCAGTTGCTCGCCTTCAGCCGCAAGCAGCCGCTGTGCCTGAAAGTACTCGATCTGGATGCGGTGGTCATCGACATGATCGGCTTTCTCAGGCGGCTGATCGGCGAAGACATTCGAATTCAGGTCGAGGCGCGCCGCCGTCCGCTGACCATACTCGGCGACAGCAACCGGCTCGAACAAATTTTGATGAACCTGATCATCAACGCAGGCGACGCCATGCCGGGAGGCGGAGAGATCTCCGTGATACTCGATCAGGTGGCCGCTTCACAAGTCCCCTCCAATCGAAAACCGCCTCGTCCTCACGCTTTGATCACGGTCAGGGACAGCGGCTGCGGAATGGACGACGAAGTTCGAGAAAAACTCTTCGAGCCTTTCTTCACCACCAAGCCCGTCGGCCACGGCACCGGCCTGGGCCTGGCCATCGTTCACGGAATCGTGCGGCAACATAACGGGCACATCGAGGTCGACAGCCAGCCCGGGCGCGGAGCCACCTTCCGGATCTATCTGCCGGCCACCGACCAGAAGCCCCGACCAGCATCTCCCGTGCTGAGCTCGGAAGTGGTCGGAGGAAACGAAACCGTCCTGGTGGTTGACGACGAGGTGGCCATTCCCAAGCTCGTCTCGAGAGCCTTGGCCCCGGCGGGGTACCGGGTGCTCACCGCCACCACTCCCGTGGAAGCCCTGGAACTCGCAAAACGGGCGGACTCGCACGTTCAGCTGCTGCTCACGGATCTCGTTCTCCCCGGCATGAACGGGCGCGAGCTGGCCAAGAGCTTCCTGAGAATTTGTCCCGGGGCCCGAGTTGTCTACATGTCGGGCTATTCCGATGATCTGTTGGTGCGGCGGCAAGTCCGCACCGGCGAGGCGACACTGCTGCAGAAACCTCTCTGCCTCGCTCGACTTTCCCGTGTCCTGCGCCGCGTGCTCGACCAAACCGATCTCGAAAGGGGGGGCGACTACCTGCCCGATCCGAAGCACGAGCCGCCGGCCCACAAGAGCGGTCAAGCTCCCGCGACTTGACACCCCAGGGAGCGGTCGGGATCATCGAGGGGTGGCAGCGCAAGAACAAGGCGCGGGCAACGCCCCCAGCGGCCGAGAATCGAGAGCACTCAGGAGCCGGGCTTCAGCCTACGCTCGGGTGACCTGGGCGCTTCTCACGCTCTTCTTAGTGGAAAGCGTGATCTTCGGACTGGCGGTCCTCCCCGGGGCTTTGTTCCTGGAGTGGCATTACCGCTGGCCCGTCACGGCGTTCTGGGCCCGAGTGGTGCTCTTGAGCATGGCCTTCATCCCCGCCTACACTCTCTTCGCTTTTTCGTTGATGATGCTTTCGGCGGCCGCCATGAAGATCACCGGATGGCGACCACCCCGACGCGCCGAAATCCCCCTCAAGGAATTGAGTTGGCCGCTGCTCGACTGGGGACGTTACGGCGTTGCTTTCCATTTGGTGCGGGTGTTTGCCGGGACCCTCTTTCGGACCACTCCGGTGTGGACGCTGTACATGCGCGCCAACGGGGCCAAGCTTGGCAAGCGGGTCTACATCAACAGTCTGGAAGTCTCCGATCACGCCCTGCTGGAATTCGACGACGACGTGGTCATCGGAGGCGGAGTGCACCTCTCCGGCCACACCTTCGAAAGGGGCGTCTTGAAGACCGCTCCGGTCCGCTTGGCGCGGGGCGTAACGGTGGGCGCGGGGGCGGTGGTGGAAATCGGAGTGGAAGCGGGACCGGGGTGTCAGATCGGCGCTTTGGCGTTCGTCCCCAAGTACTCGCACCTGGATGGAAACAGTGTCTACGTGGGCATCCCGGTCCGGAAGCTGACGAATGCCGAGCCGACGACCGAAGATCAAAACCCTGCAGCAGCCGCCGCATCATGAGAGAACCGCTCGAGCCGGGTCGCAACCAGGCGGAAAACATCATCCTGGTGCCGGGATTGGACGGGACGGCTCTCCTCTTCTACCGCCAGATCCCGCTGCTGGCGCGGCGTTTCAACGTGACGGCCTTCCCCCTTGCGGACGAGTCCGAGAGCACCATGGACTCCCTGACCGAGGACCTGAGCCGGCTTCTGGACGAGCTGGGGATCGAACGGGCCGTACTCTGCGGCGAATCCTTCGGCGGTGCGTTGAGCATGAGCTTCGCCCTGGACTACCCCGACCGGGTCTCGGCCCTGGTCATCGTCAACTCCTTTCCCTACATCCGAAAGAGGCTTCAACTTTTTTTGGGACCGCGAATCCTGAGGGTCATCCCCTGGGGCACCATGCGCTTCGTGCGCCGCTTTACGGAGAGCCGGCTCCATTCGCGCCATTGCAGCCGCGAGGATCTGAAAGAGTTCCACCAGAGGACTCGCGAAATCGGGCGCGACGGTTACATCCGGCGCCTGGAGATTCTCCGCGACTACGATCTTCGCGAGCGGCTCGGTGAGATCCGCGTTCCCTCCCTGTTCTTGGCGGGCGACCAGGACCGGCTGGTCCCCTCGGTCCGCGAAGCCCGATTCATGGCGGAGCGGGTTCCCGATGCCAGCCTGGAGATCCTCCGCGGTTACGGCCACATTTGCCTGATCAACCACGACCTCGACCTGCTCGAGCACATTCAGCCCTGGTACGATGCCGTGGCGAGCCGCTCCTCCGCCGGCACCGGACCTCTGCGGTCACGTGTTCGGTGATTCGTATAGAGATTCCGTGTTTTGGGTTCCCGGATTCGAGACTCTCGGGGAACCCTCAACACGAAACAAGGACCCGGGGAACAAGGCACACGAAAGCCGGGAGTCCGGACTTTTCGCTGATCCCTGTTGGGCCGAGTCCGAGCGTTCTATTTCCTGCGACGCAGCAGACCCAGGGCCAGCAGCCCTCCCGCGACGGTGCAAGCGGCGACCGGGATCCAGGGTCGTTCGCGCACCGCCGTCACTGCGTCTCGGGCCATGTATTCCAGGGGCCGATAGCGCAGATAGGAAGAGGCCCTCTGGATTCCGGAGCGGGCGACCTCGAGCCTGCCGTTGACGCCCAGCCGCCGCCCATAGGCGCGAAGCTGTCGGTTGAATCGGTCCATCTGCGCCGCGGTCCAGCGAGGAGCTAGGCGGGATTTCTCCATCAGCGGTTCGAGCTTGCGCTCCGACTTGGGTTTGAGCAGCACTTTTTCCGCCGCTTTGGCGGCGATGATTCCGGTAGCAGTGGGATTTAGCATTTTTCCTCCTCGGGGATCTACACCCCGTTTGACATTCTTTCTACACGAAACGGTTGCAAGAATTGTTCCAGAAGTTAATTAACGTCTTAACCATTTTTTTATCAATATGTTACGGACGATAGACCGCCAAGGGACAGGGTGGCGGTGGGACGGAAATCGGGGTAATTCGCCCTGCTTCGGCGCAATGGAGTCTTGCAGCCGCTGCGCGGGAGTTTCCGGCCGCTCCGGCGACAGGCGGATCGCCGACTCCAAAACCGGAGCGCGGGACCTCTCGCTACTTTCACTTGGCGCCTTCAAAAGGTAAACTCGTGGCGGACAAAGAATCATCATTCGATCGCGGGCTTCGCAAGGATTCCGCGATGAAAGGCGGAATTCGATGACTGCGAAAACTCTTTTTCGTGGCTGTGCCTGCATGGCCATCCTGCTGGTCTGCGGACTGGCGGTCACCGGCAACCTCACCGGAAAAGAAAAACTCAATCCCGAGCAACTGATCGAGAAACATTTGGCCTCGATCGGATCGCCCCAGGCGCGAGCCGCGGTGGAAAGCATCGCCGCGGCGGGAGAGGCCCAGGTGGTGCCTCGCGTAGGCGGCGCGGGCCGCATCGGCGGCACGGCCCAGATCGTCTCGACACCGGGCAAGATGCTTTTGGCCATGGTCTTCGCGGGGCAGGCCGATTATCCCCACGAGAAGATCAGCATGGTCGACGGGAAGGTCAACGTGGCCAATCTCCGGCCCGGCGTGCGCTCGCCGCTGGGAGAATTTCTCTACGTCCAGGAGCGGCCGGTCCAGGAAGGCCTTCTGGCCGGAGCCCTCTGCGCGGATTGGGCCTTGGCCAATGTCGTCGAGCAGCGCCCCAAACTGAAGTACCGGGGCGTCAAGAAAATCGAAGGAACCCGCCTTCATCAGCTGGACTACCGCCCCCGCAAGCGGACCGACCTCACCATCCGACTCTTTTTCGACGAGACCACCTACCGGCATGTCCGCAGCGAGTATCGAATGCGGATCGCCGCAGCCATGGGCGCCACTCCCGAGGAATCGGCCCAGCAACAGGAACAACGCTTCACGCTGGTCGAGGAATTCTCCGATTTCCGGGAAGAGAACGGGCTGACGCTGCCCCACAACTACAAGATCTCCTACACCACCGAGGGCCAGCGAACCTTCATGGTCGACTGGATCCTCACCTTGCAGCAGTTCGCCTTCAACCAGCCGCTCGCAGCCGATATTTTCGACGTCACCGATTAGCCTCCGGGGGCCGCATGCGCCGACGCGGCCCGCCCTACCATTTCCGCAGCCGGCTGCCGGGCGCCGGCACGGCACGGCCACGGCGATCATTCCGGATCCGGCGGATGAGTCGCAATCGACTCGCCGCCGATCGACTCCCCGGGCTCCGCAGCTCTTGGCGGGACCCGTTTCGCTCCACCGGTTAAAGCCGCTCGTTCGGCGGACGATAAGCAGTCTGTTACACCCATTTGTATCGACTCTTGCGGCTCCCGTCTCTCCGCTCGCCAGCGCAGACGGACCGGGAGCCGGACCGTCAAAAG
>JBFGHF010000316.1:0-5387 GCA_041578355.1 Acidobacteriota bacterium | reverse complement strand
GGCGGTTGGTGCGAGTCCCCGGGGACTCCAGTCGTCCCCCAGGTCTGCTCTCACCGAGGCAACTCGCATGCCAAACGGTTGGTTCTCACCGGCATCGTCGCCCTGGTGCTCAAAGCGGACCCTCAGCTCGACGGCTCCCAGGTCCAGGCGGTCGTGTTGCGGGTAGGGAAGCGGCTTGAAAAGAACGCCGTTGACGACCGAGAAGATTGCGGAGTTTTCGAAAGACGGAGCGAAAGCGTCGCAAATCGACCTCCGAGGCTTCTTTTTCGCATGAACGCAAACGGGAGCGCAAAGGTTCGGTGGTTTCGTTCTTTCGGTCCGAGTTCCTCCGCGCCCGGCCGAGCCGGGGCCGAGGCAATCGGGTTTGCGGGTCGCTTGCGACCCACCTATAATGCCTCTCAGCGCCGGTTCCCAGCGAAAGCTCCTTCGGAAGTCGGGCCGGGACGGCAGCACCGACACCAATTCTTGCTCTTGTTCAGGTTGAATGCGCCACTCGGGCCGTCGAGTTAGCGGCCGGCTCGACAGTCGGGGCCCGATGGGTCGGGTGATTCGCCCGGCGCTGAAGGGAGCGTTCATGGGACGGAAAATCGACTATTCGATCGGCATCGGCGGAGCGGCCGGACAGGGCATCGCCACGCCGGGAAGCATTCTGGCCAGGCTCTTCGCGCGCCGCGGTCTGCACCTCTCGGCCTACAACGCCCACCAGTCGATCATCCGAGGCGGGCACATCCTGCTCACGCTGCGGGTGTGCAGCGAGAAGATCCACAATCACGGGGACCGTCTCGACCTGCTCATCTGTCTCAATCAGGACACGATGGACCGCCATCTCGGCCTGATGGAGCCGGGGACACGGGTCCTTTACAACAGCGACGCGATTCAGCCCGGAGAGGCGGCGAAGGGTGTGGACCTCGACCCCGTCCCGGTCGTCGAAGTGACCGAAGGCAACCGCAACCGCCTGATCCAGAACACCGTTCTGCTGGGGGCCACCGTGGCACTGCTGGGCGCCGACTTCGAGTTGCTGGAAGAAGTCCTCGCATTGCAGTTCAGCCGCAAGGGCAAAGAAGTGGTGGCGGAGAACGTAACGGCGGCCCGGGCGGGATTCGACTACACCCGGACCTACTACGAGTGCCGCAGCGAGGGTCTTCCGCGGGGCCCCAAGCCATTGGCGGTGTGGAGCGGCAACGACGCCATCGCCATGGGCGGAGCGGCGGCCGGCGTGAAGTTCTATTGCGCCTATCCGATGAGTCCCGCCAGCGGAGTCCTGCACTGGATGGCGGTCAACGCCCGCAGCCTGGGGATCATGGTGCGCCAGGTGGAGGACGAGATCGGCGTGGCCAATATGGCGATCGGCGCGGCCCACGGAGGGTGCCGGGCCATGTGCGCGACTTCCGGCGGCGGTTTCGCTTTGATGACCGAAGCGGTGGGCTCGGCGGCCATGATGGAGATCCCGGTCGTCTTCATCAACGTGATGCGTGCCGGCCCCTCCACCGGTGTCCCCACCAAGACGGAGCAAGGAGACCTGTGGCAATGCCTGGGGGCCAGTCAAGGGGATTTCGAACGCTTGATCGTGGCGCCCTTCGACGCTCTCGATGCCTTCAACACCATGCCGCAGCTCTTCAACCTGGTGGATCGCTGTCAATGCCCGGGAATCCTGATTTCCGATCTGCTGCTCTCCGAGGGGACTTTCAGTTTCGATCCCGATGAAGTCGACCTGCAGCCCGAGATCGACCGCGGCGAACTGATAACGGAAAGCGCCGCCGGAAACGGTTATCTACGCTACGAAAACACCGAAAGCGGCGTCTCACCCCGGGCTTTGCCGGGTCTGGAGGGGTACGTCCACGTCGTGGCCACCGACGAGCACGACGAGGACGGCGTGCTGATCAGCGACGAGTTCACCAATCCCGTCAAGCGGCGCCGCATGGTCGAGAAGCGGGCCCGAAAGATGGAAGGGCTCCTCGACGTCATCCCGGCGCCTGCCCTGGAAGGCCCGCAAGACGCACACGTCACCTTGGTGGGGTGGGGATCGACTTACGGGGTGATCAAGGAAGCGATCGAACAGCTCGAGGCCCGAGGCGTGATCGCCAATCATCTGCCGATCCGCTGGATCGTCCCCTTCCACTCCGCCGCGGTGAGCCGGATCGTTTCGGGCGCCAACCGGAGCATCGTCGTCGAGAACAACTATTCGGGGCAGTTCTACCGCTACATGCGCAGCGAGACGGGACTTTCGGTCGACGGGCATATCCGCAAGTACGACGGCGAACCCTTTCTGCCCCACCACGTCGTCGAAGGGGTCCTGGAACAGCTGGCGGGAAAGACCGCGCACAGCGTTCCCGAGCACGAATTCATGGTTTGAAGAGGTGAGAAAATGAGCGCTTCTCCTGTCACACTGGTCGGTCGCGAAACCGCGACGACCGCCACCAAGGCAGCCGACTTCAAGGGCAAGGTCGATCCGGATTGGTGTCCGGGATGCGGGGACTTCGGGGTCTTGCGGGCCTTGCAGGCCGCTTGCGTCGACTTGGGGCTCCAACCCCACCAGATCCTCACCGTCAGCGGCATCGGCTGCTCCTCGAACCTTCCCGGGTTCTTCAACGCCTACGGCATGCACACGCTGCACGGGCGCGCCCTGGCGGTCGCCACCGGGGCCAAGCTGGCCAACCACAAGCTGACGGTGGTGGCCACGGGAGGCGACGGAGACGGCTATGGAATCGGCGGCAACCATTTCGTGCACATCGCCCGGCGCAATATCGACATCACCTATCTGGTGATGAACAACCAGATCTACGGCCTCACCACGGGGCAGATCTCGCCCACCAGCGAGTTCGGCATGAAGACCAAGAGCACTCCTCATGGGTCGGTCGAGCTGCCCGTCAATCCCATCACCTCCGCCATCATGAACGGCGCCACCTACGTGGCCAGAGGCTTCAGCGGCGACAACAAGCACCTGATCGAACTGGTCAAAAACGGCATGCGACACAAGGGCTTCTCCCTGATCGACGTCTTCAGCCCCTGCGTGACCTTCAACCACGACAACGACTACAAGTTCTTTAAGCCGCGGGTCAAGAAGCTGGAGGATGAGGGCCACGACCCGTCCGACTGGAAGACGGCCTGCGAAAAGGCCCTCGAATGGGGCGACACCATCTATACGGGACTATTCCTGCAGCGCGAAGCGCCCACTCTGGAATCGCTGGAGCCGGTGCTGGAAGAGGACGACCGGCCGCTGGCCTTCCGTCCCCTCGGGCTGAACAAGGAACAGGCCCGGGGAATCATCCAAAGGATGATGTAAAGACGGGCTTGGGACTCTTGGTTCCGTGCTCCCGAGGCCCGGGAAGCGCGAAAGCACCGCTCCCGTGCAATTCCGTACTCTCCCCGGAAGAAATTTTTCAGCCGCGAGCGACAGCTCCACGGGAGGATCCCGGCAGCGGGCTTCAGGCCGCCTCGACTCGAATTCCCTAACGGCAACGCAGTCAGCGCGGATGCTCCCGGCGCCGCAGTAGAAGGCCGGTGAATAATGCGGGCTAAGGCTCGATTTCGTCGGTGATCTCGCGCCAGGAGATCACCGTAGGGGGGAGAAGTTTGAGGGCCATGATCAACCGGTCTTTGGCGTAGTAGAAGTTGCTGTTGCCGCCGATGTTGAAGGAAGGACTGCCGAAGTCGTGGTTGCCCTGTCCGACGTCTTCCAGTTTGGAGATGAAAACGCCTCCGATGATTCCCTTGCTGGCCCCGCCCATATCGAGATCGCCGCCCGTGACGAGGATGAGCCCTTCCCAGCTGAAGGCTCCGCTGATATTCAGGTTTCCTTCCACCAACAAGATTCCCGCGCCCGACCCGCCGCCGGAAAGTTCGAGGTTGTCGAGAGCGATCGTGATCTCCGGGTTCTGCGGCGTTCCCAACTGGACGCCGCCCCCGGAGAGGCTGGTTGGCGAGTTGTAGATGGTGTCGGCGTACTTGCGCAAGCGGCGCGAAAACTCTGCGACGAAGTCGGGATTCATTATATTGGCGGCATCGCGGTCCGTCGAAGTTCGCACGTCGCCGGTCAAATCGTTGAGGGAGGGCTGGGGCTGAAAGGCTCCCGGCTCGCCCGTCACGTTGTCCTGCTCGTTGGGACTCATGGAACTGAAGATTCTCACGGCGCAGGGTATCCCGTCTCCGTTGACCTGGTCGTCGAAGAGGGTGCCCATTCCCGAGTGGGCTTCCAGCAGGGCATCGCTGTGGCCGGCGAAAACGGCGCTGCTGGTCATTCCCGAATGGTCGTAGCCGTCTATATCGAACGCGTTGCCGTCCAGTCTGGGGAGGCAATCGGGCCCGGCCACGACCCAGGGCGCGCCCAGCAGGAACGAAGTGTCCAGCTTGAGCAGCCCTTCGATCACGCTGACGGCGTTCTTGACTGTTGTGCCGTGGGTGGTCTGCTGCGCGTGAGCCCCGCGATGAAGACCCACGGTGCGAAGGATCAACTGGTGATCCTGGTCGACCAACGGATTGTCGGGCAGTCCCAGGGGTGCTTCGTCCTGGTTGTCGGTGATCTTGGCGAAATAGCGACCCGTCCCCATCGGATTCCCGAGAGCGGGGGTCAAGAGCCCGGTGACCACGGCTGTACCGCTGGGAGTGGCAGGAAGATCGCCGAAATCCACGTTGCGCGCGTCCATCAGCTGGATGGGATTGCGCGCCGCGAAGCTGCCGGGCGCTGGCATGGTGTAGCTCGCGTACCTGTTGACCGTGGTGGGAAAGGCGAGCGCGAGATCCCAATCCAACTGAGTCAATTTCAAGCGGCTCGTGGTAAACCCCGAATCGGCGGCCATCAGGGCCTGCTCGTGCGCCTCGAAGTCGACGCTGCGCTTGAACTCGTTCATCGTCGAACTGGCCAACGTCAGCACCAGCAGGGATAGAAGAACCGAGACCACCATGGCGATCAGAAGTGCCATTCCGCGTTGGTTCTTTCGTCGAGTCGGGAACTTGAAGAGTTTCATGATGTGAATCCGGTCCGGTCGGGTCGGTCGATCAATCGCCTGCGAAAAGCTGATAATAGGAGGACCGCTTGAGAAAAATGTCGGAAGAGAGACTGAGGTGAGCGTTTGTCACCAGTTGGACTTTGGCCTTCAAAGCGTCTTGCGGAATTGAAGTCGGGTTGCCCCACTTGTCGAAGAACGAGATGTTGAATTGAGCGATGTCCTCGGCCAGAGTCTCCATGCCGTACCCGACGTCGATGCGCAGCTGAGATCCGACCAGCTGAATCCAAACATCTTCATGAATGCTGTCCAGAGCACCATCCGGGTCGCCGCTTTTCTCGGCGGGGTTGGTGGTCGTGCTGGCCACCGACCCGGTGATGTCGCTCCGCAGCCTCAACTGTCCGGGCGTCAGCTCGATGGCGTCGATGTCGTTGAACTCCATGT
>JBFGHF010000315.1:0-5401 GCA_041578355.1 Acidobacteriota bacterium | reverse complement strand
GCTCCGCCGCCTCCTCGAGCTTGCCCTGTTTCACGAGAACCCCCGCCAGGTTGTTGCGCGCTTCGGGGGAATCGGGAGCGAGTTCGACGGCCTGTCGGTAGGACGCGTCGGCCTCCCTCAGGCGGTTCTCCTCTTCCAGGGCCGCCCCCAGAGCGAAGTGCGCCTCCCCGTTGCGGGGGGCGGCGGCCACCAGCGAACGGTTGATCTCGATCGACCGCCCGCCGGGTTGCGAGGTTTCCAAAGCCCAAAGAGCCGCCAGCACCAAGGCCAGATACCCAGCCTGCGATACTCCGCTGTTCCAAAGTGCCTGCCACCCGGACGCGCTCCCCGCGGGTTGCGCTCCACCCGCCGGCTCGATGTGCAGGTCCTTGCGCGTCTCCTTGTCCCTCACCTTCCAGATGAATCCGTCGTAATAGTAATGAAGGGCGTTTGAGGTCGCGACGAACGCCAGAAGCCAACTCATCAGCCACTCTTGCGAAACGAAGCCGATGATGTAGTTGACCCCGCCGTAGGCGAAGATGAGGAACAAATAAAGCACGACCAGGGCGCTGCGAGGGCGGAAAAGGAATCGCAGGAACGCCGTGGCGGGCCGTCCCCGGTCGACTCGGCTGCGGTTGTAGGCCCACACGATTCCGTAGTACTGAATGCAGTGAAAAGCCGACCAGACGGTGAATCCGACCAGGAAATCGTTGAGCAGCACGTAGAGATAGAAGGTCGCGGCGAGGAAGATCGCCAGCGTCACCAGCTTGCGCCAGCTGACGGCCTTCCCCGCCCTCCAAAGCTGGATGTGGTGCCCGACGTAGGCGACGCTCAAAGCCGCGCTCACGGCAACGGCTCCGCCCCGCATCAAAGTCAAGGTGCCGGCATCCAAAACCGGAAAGCCCGTCGAGTAGGCGAGTTTGAGCACGTTGTGCAGGTAATGCGGACTGACGGCGATCAGCGTCAGATACCAGGAGAGGGAGACGGCCCAGTCGAGGCGCGCCGTGGTGGAGTGCAAAACCCCTCGCTTGGCGTCGTAGATCCGCATGAAACCGTAGTGCTGCATGAGGACGTGCCAAATGTCCCACGCCGAGACGAAGATGAGCAGGGCGAAGAGCCGCTCGCTGCGCAGCCAGAAGGCGGTTGCGAAAATCAAGGGCGGCGCCAAGAGAAAGCGCGCCTTGAAGCGCTCGAAGAGTTCCCGGTCGCCATAGGCGCGGATAAAGGTCGGAAGATGGTGGCCGAAAGTGAAGAAGGCGAGCAGAAAGAGGGCGATCTGTCGAGAGCTGAAATAGGCACGCAAGGGCAGAAACACCGCGATGCAAACCAGCGGCGCACCGATGAACAGGGTCAAGTCCCAAAACGGCGAAAGAATCCACTCGGACCGGGTTGCCGGCTGGGTTCGAAGGCCTTTTGTTTGGGGACGGGGGACTCGGCTCATTTCACATCACGGGTGTCGAACCAACGCGCCTCGAATGCAGACGGTCCTCCCGTCTCTGATCGCAATTCAGAACCCTCCAGAACCGCCGCCGCCGAATCCTCCGCCGCTGAAGCCTCCGCTGCTGAAGCCTCCGCCGCTGAAGCCGGAGCCCCCCGAACTGCGCGGAGCGGAGACCATGGCGGACGCCGCGCTCTTCGACATCGTGTTGAGGCCGCTGACCAGGTTGTTGGGCCGAAACGTGGCCGGGTGGGCGCCGCTGTACCACTGGGGCGGCTCCCGGTAGATCTCCGAAAAAGCCGCCGCCCACTGGTCTTCCATTTTCAGGGCCATGGCGAAGGGGAGCAACCTCTCGAATTGCTCCGGGCCGGTGATCATGCGCTTGTAGCGGTCCGACTCGACCCTCTCCAGGAACTCCTCGAGACCCTTGATCTCCCCCAGTTTTCGTGCTCCCGCCACCGTCCGCGCCGGCATGATCCAGGCAAAGACAAAAACGATTAATGCGCTGATCAAGCCCGGAACGATGACGCTCACGGGCGAAAGTCCCAAAGCCTCGCTGGCACCCAGTACAAAGCTCAACAAGGCAACGCCCAAGGCCAACAGGATGTATCGGAGCCTGACACGATCAGGCCGACGTACGTAGTATCTCTTCGCTATCAGACTTTCGAAAAGCGCTTTCTTGATTCCCGGAAGCTTGCTGTAGAACTTGTTCTTGAGATCAGAGATCTTGACTGTGCTCTTGCCGCCGGAAAACAAGCCCTCGAGTATCTCGCGCTCGTGAGCCTGCAGAGACGGCCACCCACCCCGTTTCAGGGAGGTGAGCCGATAATCTCGCTCGTCGTCCCCCTTGTCGAGTTCCTCGATATGGAGGTAGCCCCGGACCGCCAGATCGACCAGCGTGGCGCTGATGTCCCGCAAGTCGGGGCGATGATCGATCAAGGTCCCGACCTCGGCCGCACTCAGGTCTTCGGGAGGTTCGAAGCGGGCCACGATCGGTTCGAGCCGAGGGTCTCGCCCGCGTTTCGACCAGAGCAGATACATCAGTGCGAACACGCCGAACGGCACCAGGAAGAACCAGTTGTCGGAGAGGAAGAAGCCGGCCTGCTCCCAGGCCGTCGGACGATGCACAACCCCGGGGTCCCAGGCGACGGCCAGCGTCAGACCTTCGCGTATGCCGAGAACGCGCGTGGCGCGCACTTCGACCCGGTTGCCTTGTATCCCCGTCTCGGCCGCGCTTTCCCGAGAGCCGTGAGGTCCGGTAAAGGCCGCCACCCTCACCCCGGTGGCCGTCTCGGGCAGGACCACGGTGGCGCTGGAAGCCTCGTGGGGAATTCCACTCTCGTCGCCGGTGACGTTCCAGTAGAGTTCGTCGTGCTCCTCGAGGAAGCGCAACGCCCGCCTGGCAAGGTAGCGGTATTTGACGGTTTTGGTGGTGTCGCTGGCGCCGGGGACCCAGACCTTGAACTTCAGATAGTGGCCTTCTCGGAAGGCTTCGTGACGCAGCGGGTTGCCTGCCTCGTCGGTGACCGATTGCAGCTCGATGCGGAGCCGGTAGTTGAATCCGCGCGGGCTTCGGTACTCGACGGGAATGAAGCGAAAAACTCCGTTCCAGGAACCGTCGAAACGAAATTTCAGAGCTTCCGCGACTTCGATGTCGCCGCTGGGCAAGATGGTGATGTCGGCGTGGAAGTCCTCGACGGCCAGCGAACGGGCGGACAGCCACGCGCAGCAAAGAACGAGGACGAGGATGACGACAAAACAACGGGAACGGTCCATGGCGATGCCTCCGGAGACGCAACGTTACTATGATTGAGGTCGCCGTCTCCAGTCGCAGGGAATGGCTTTGGCCACTGACTTCGGGCTTCAGGCTTCGGGAGTGCCGGGTGCGAGGAGCCGCCGAGGGGCGGCGTGAAAATAGCCCAGGGCCTTCAGCCCTGGGTATGCAGCCCCGGCCCCGTTCTGAGTCCCGGAGGGACGATTGAAACCGTTCAGCAAGCCGTCCCTCCGGGACTGACGACGGGGAGCCTGGATCACGACCCACCGCTGAAGCGGTGGGCTATTTTCAGCCCGTCCCGGCCGGGACGGGAGACGCCGCCACCCCGTCAGGGCTGGTGGCGCGGAATTACGGGAATTCCGCCCTTCGATCGGGCAACACGCCCCCGAACCGAACCCCTGAGGCGGAGCCTCACGGCCCTCATTTCTGCAACGCGAACAAAGCCTCCGCAAAGCGCTTCCCCAGATCGAGGAACCCGGCGCTGTCATAGTGCCAGGGATCGGAGTAGCCGTAATCGTCCGTGCTCGTCACCAGAGCCGCACGGACGTCAGATCCGACAAATGCTTGCTGCGCCGCCCGGACGGCGCCTCCGAAGTCCCACACGGCCCCGTCCTCATCGCGGCCCGAATCGGAAATGCGCCCGATCACGACCGGCAGATCGTCCTGGCGAAAAGCGGCGCGAACCAGATCCATCAGGCGACGGAGATTGGCCTGATAGCGAAGCGCGATGGGGGCGCTGTTGTAGGCGTCGCTCTCCCCCTGCATCCAGATGATTCCCGCCGGGATGAGCCGGTCCTTCTCACCGTCACCGTCGATATCCTCGACAGCCAGGGCGTGGCGGACCGCGGCCAGAAAATGATCGTAGTTGTTGATTCCCTTCCCGGCTCCCTCGCCACCCTCGAAATCGGGATCCCAGGTGCCGAAGGATTGGGCCTCGAGATCGATCGAGGTCCCTCCCCGGGAATACTTGAGTAGCGCGATGTTGGACTCGGGGTCGAGTTGCATCAGACGGTGGGCGAAGCTCAACTCCACTCCGAAGCGAACAGAGTCGGAAGCGATAGCGACCGCTCGAGCCTTTCTCCGCAGGCGCGATTGAGAAGCGGCGCTCCCCGTCAGACCAATCCGTGGAGGGAGCGATTAGACCACCCGGCCGACGTCGAACTCGGCTGATGCGGCGACCGCAAGGGTCGCCTATGGGTTCACGCGATGGACCCTTGCACCAACAGTCCTTAAACTCAACCCGTGAGCCTCGCTATCGAGACCGACGGGTTGACGCGCCGGTTCGGGGAGAACACGGCGGTCGAAGACTTGACCTTCGGCGTCGACCGGGGACAGGTCGTCGCTCTGTTGGGACCCAACGGCGCCGGCAAGACCACCGTGGTGCGAATGCTGGCTTGCCTGATCGCCCCCAGCAGCGGTAAGGCGTCCGTCCTGGGCGTCGAGACGACGGGCAACGAAAACCGCATCCGTCAGCGAGTGGGGATCCTCACCGAGCGCCCGGGGCTGCTCGAACGCCTGAGCGCGATTCAGAACCTGCAATTCTTCGCTCGCCTCTATCAGGTCGAAGACGTGGCGAAGCGAATTGAAGAGTACCTGCGACTCCTGGGACTCTGGGAGTGGCGCGATTCCCCGGTGGCGACCTTTTCCAAAGGGATGAAACAAAAGGTCGCGGTGGCGCGTGCGCTGCTTCACGACCCCGAGGTCCTCTTCCTCGACGAGCCGACCACGGGTCTGGATGTGGTCACCGCCCGCAGCATCCGCAAGCTGATCGAGAGGCTGCGCGGCGAGGGACGCACGCTCTTGCTGACCACGCACAATCTGGACGAGGCGGAAAGATTGGCCGACCGGATCGTGGTTCTCGACCGGACGCTTCAGGCCGAAGGAAGCCCCCGCGAGCTGCGCCGCCGTCTTTTCCTCCCTCGCCTACGGATCGACTTGTTGAAGATGGAGCCGAGATGGTCGGACCTCGCTCGGGCCGTGGAGGGAGTGCGCGCCGTCGAAACGGCGGATTCAGCCTTGCTTTGCACGGTCGCGGATCCGGAGAAGGCGGCTCCCCAACTGGTTGCCCGCCTGGCCGCCGCCGGGGCTCGCATCCGTGCGGTCAAAGACGAGCGGCCACCCCTGGAGGAAATCTATCTGAAGATCCTGGGGAAGGGGGATCCGGAAGGATGAATCGATCCAGATTGCGGGCGATCATCGTCAAAGAATGG
>JBFGHF010000314.1:0-5409 GCA_041578355.1 Acidobacteriota bacterium | reverse complement strand
TCGGGGCGGGAGACGGCGCCGCACGATCAGGCTCGTTGCCCCGAGATTTTGGGCAACAAGCCTGGACGATTGCAATTCCCAAAATGGCCGTCTCGGCGACTTGGGCAAGACCCGCAGGCCCGCAGCCGGGAGGCAAGGAGCAACAGCCCGGAGCCAAGATCGCATGCATGGAAGACCGAAGACGGAAGACGGACCGCCGACCAGGATCATCGCCCTCCCCGGAGACGGTATCGGACCGGAAGTGGTGGACGCAGCGTTGGCGGTGCTCCGTTGCTGCCGGGAGGTTTTTGGGATCGAAGTGGAAGCCGACGTTCTTCCCGTCGGGGGTGCGGCGATCGAAGAGTGTGGCGAGCCGCTGCCCGAAGAAGTCCTCAAGGCCTGCCTTGAATCCGGGGTTGTTCTGTTGGGTGCCGTGGGTGCGCCCCGCTACGACGACCTGCCGCCCCATCGACGACCTGAGAAGGCCCTGTTGAGGCTTCGCAGGGAGCTGGGCCTCTTTGCCAATCTGCGCCCCGTGAAACTCCATTCGGCCCTCCTCGACGCCTCGCCGCTCAAACCCGGGATCGTCGAATCCAGCGACATTCTGATCGTGCGCGAGTTGACCGGAGGAATCTATTTCGGTGAGCCCCGAGGCCGTAAGAAGGAGGGAGAGAAGCGGGTGGCCTACAACACCGAGGTCTACTACGACTTCGAGATAGAACGGATCGCCCGCAGCGCTTTCGAAAGCGCCCGTTCCAGAAGGGGCCGAGTCACCAGTGTCGACAAATCGAACGTGCTGGATGCCTCCCAGCTCTGGCGCGAGGTCGTAGTGGAGGTGGCGGCCGACTACCCCGAAGTGGAATTGATTCACATGCTGGTGGACAACTGCGCCATGCAGTTGATCGCCAACCCCCGCCAGTTCGATGTGATTCTGACCAACAACATGTTTGGCGACATTCTGAGCGATGAAGCGGCGATGTTGACCGGATCGATCGGCATGCTCCCTTCGGCGAGTCTGGGCGAGGAACGCGGTGGCGTTCCGGCGGGACTTTACGAACCCGTTCACGGCTCGGCTCCCGACATCGCCGGCAGGGGAATCGCCAACCCTCTGGCCGCCATCGCCTCGCTGGCGATGCTGTTCCGCTTCTCCTTGCGCAGGGACGACATCGCGCGGCAAATCGAAGCAGCCATCGGCCACGTCTTGATGCGGCGGGTTTGGACTCCGGACTTGGCCGGACCCGGCGGAGCATCCGTTTCCAGCCAGGAAGTGGTCACCCGCCTCTTGGCCTCCCTCGAGAATCCCCAAAAGCTCAAAAGTGGTTGAAGAGCGAGTTGAAAACCCGCGTCGGCTTTGCTAAAATCGCGGCCTTGTATCCCTATGCGTAACAACCCCCGCGACAACCTTCTCGATTTGCACCGACGCCACGTCAAGGCGTGGGAGCAGAAAAACGTAAATTGGCTGCGTGAGATCTACGCTGACGACGCCGTCATCTTCAACACGGTTCCACCGCCTCGTTTTTCCGATTTCAAGACCTTCGAGAACACGGCGCAGCAGTATTTCAATCGTTTGGCGGAGCTGACCTTCTTTACTTCCAACATCCAGATCGAGGTCAAGGGTGATGTCGCCTGGATCACCTCACTCTATTTGATGGCCCACCAGCACAATGGACAGTATCAAAGGGAAAGCGGTCGCTGGACGGAGATTTACCAGCGCAAGAACGGGACTTGGCAGCTCACTCACCTGCATTCGTCTCCCGACCCCGTCGAAGGTCCCATCGAATAGCCGACTCCAAGGGTCGACGATTCACCCCGGACCTCTCTGAAGCCGATAGACCCGTCTGAGCTTTGCTACGACCAGCCACGCCATCAAGTAGACGAAGCGCGGCACGAATAGAACCGCTTTGACCAGAAAGCGCAGCGACTCCCGGAAGACGGAGTATTTTCGGGAGAGCGAGTGCAAGTGAAGGGGTCTTCTGGGTGAGCGGGGGACGCTGGGAAGTTGCAGTCGGCGCCCCAGGCGACTTCTGTTCAGATAGTAACAGTCGAGGTTTTCGTTGAACACCAGTCGGTTGCGCGCCGGCAGCAGGAAGAAAAGAAGCTTGGGCAGGCGGAAGACGGGCCGACCCGAGAGGATGGCCGAAACCACGTCGCGCTCCTGTTTTCCCAGCTCCCGAAGCAGGCGGACCACCGAGCCCCACTCGCCCTGGCGGTAGGTGTAAAAGCGCCGGATCTCTTCGATTTTTTCGAAGCCAGGCTTTTCGCTCTCGCTGCACAGCACCGCCAGATGCAGCCTCCCCACCGCCCGTCCCGATTTCAAGACCTCTATCGCCTCTCGCACTTCCGAGGCGCTTTCACTCTGGATCAGCAACACTTCCGCCGGTGAGACCTCCGGGACTCGAAATTTGTCTTTGCGGAACAGGTTTCGCACAGTAGCGAGGCGCAGCCAATAGCAATCGAGCTGGCTGTTGAAGACCAGCCTCGGGGCGCTGCTCAGCAGGAAGAAGAGCAGTTTCTGCTTGCGGAAGACCGGCCGACCCGTGAAAAGCGCGCTCGACACCTCGAAAGGGGTCTTCTTGAGCCGTCGGCGCAGAGCGCGCAGCTGAGCGACGCTCTCCGGATAGGTCAGAACTCTCTCGATGTGGGGAAGACCTTCGAACTTGGTGCTGTCCGAGGCTTGGCAAACCAAGGTGATGCGGGCCTCCGAGTAGAGTCTGGGGCCGCCGAGCTTGGATAGGGCCTTTCGCGTCTGCACCCAATCTTCGGTCTGGAAAAAGAGGATCGGCGCGCGGTCGTCTGGCTGAACGGCAGGCCTCAGCGGCTGGTCCTTGAAGATGTTGGATGCGGTGCGCGGCGAGAGCCAGTAAGACTCCAGTTCCGGGTTGAATACCAGCTGGCGGCGGTCGGCGTGGAGCAAGAAGAAGAGCTTCTGCTTGCGAAAAACCGGTTGGCCCGAGAAGACAGCCGCGACTACGTCGGGCGCGAAGTCCAAGACGGCGCGACGGACTCTCATCCAGTCCCCCGGGCGGGACGGCCGGTAAGTGATCAGACGATCCACGCAACCCGACTCCTGGATGGCCCGGCGGTCTGCTTCGCGGCAAACCACCAGCACCTCGGCTTGGGGAAACCGGGAGTGATTTCGGAGTCGCCTCAATGCCCGGTTGATCACGGCGGGGCTCTCCGTTTGGATGAAAACGACCCCCGGCCTGGGCTGGGGCAGCACGCTGCCGTAGCGGATTCTCTGATACAGAAATTCGGTCAGATTGCGGACGCTGACGAAGCGGCGGTCTCCGTTCTCATTGACGATCAGGATGGTTCGACAGCGGAGGAGAAAGGGCAGGAGCTTGAGGCGAAGGAAACCGCTTTCGCCGGAAAAGAAGATAACCGCCGCGTCGAAGTTGTCCGACCGGAGCTTCTTCCAGTTTTCCAACAGGCCGCTCTCGCTTATGGTGGTGACGACTGTCCTCGGAGAGGCGAGCATTCTCCAGGAATTCTCAAATCGGCGTGCCAGGGATGGATGGCAACTCTCGATGACCAGGATCTTTCGGCCGATGTTTTTCTCGGGATAGGTTTTTCGGGTGAACTCGGCGAAGTCGGGCGGGGGAGAGTGAAGGGCTCGTGCCATGGAGAGCGCCAGCCGGGAGATCGTCAGAGGCTTCCCATCGCCTTGGTAGCCGCTCTCCCAGCGGCGGCCTCGCCAAGCCAGGGCGGCTCGCTTGATTCTCGCGTATCCGCGATTGATCAAGGGAAAGAGGATTCTGTCGTACTCGACGTCGTCGGGTTGATCGCGGCCCATCAACAACACTCGCCCGAAGACGGGAAGCTTTTCGATCACTCTTCGAACGTCTTCGTGATCTACGACGAGGGCGTCCAAACGGGCATCGGGATATTGCTCGGACAAGCGCCGGGTCAGATAGAGAAACTGGGGGGGATGACAGCACTGCACAAGCAGCAGGCGCTCGCGGGACTCTGACCGCCCAGCTTGCCGCTCCGGGTTGTTGAGTGTCTCAGGCATGGCTTTCGACGCCGGGCGCCCTCCATCGGCTGGCCGTGTCCTGGTAGACATGGTTCATTTGCTCGGCCAACTGATCCCATTCGTAGAACCGCTCTGCAGTCAGTCGTCCCATACCACCCAGGCGCTTGCAGTGCTCCGGATGCCGCAACAATGCCACGGTCCAATCGGCGAAGCGTTGCGGATCGTCGGAGATGAGAATGTTCTCGCCGTGAATCGCCCGGATTCCGAGGCAGGCCAGAGGCGTTGCCACCATTGCTTTTCCCGCCGCCCAGCCTTCCAGGATCTTGCCCCGGATTCCCACACCGGTTCGCAAGGGTACGACGACCACCTGAGCTCGGTGGTAGTACTCGCGGATGTCCTCCACGAAACCTGTGACGGTGATGCGTGGATGATTCGCCAGCCTGCGGATCTCTCTCGGCGGGGACGAGCCCACGATATAGAGATGAGCCTTGGGGACGGCCCGATGAACCAGGGGTAGAATCTCTTTGCAGAAATGGAGCATCGCGTCCACGTTGGGAGAATGACGAAAGGCGCCCACGAAGACCAGCGAAGACTCTTCGACCAATGAGTCTTCGCCGGGAGCGAAAAACGATGTGTCGACGCCCGTATTGACCACCTCCAGCTTCCCGGGGTCGACGTAGCCGGCCAGAAACCCGCTGTCGGTATCGGTGACGCAGACGACGCGATCCACTCGGCGGCACATTTCGACTTCGCGATAGAGGGTCTGCAGTGTGCGGTAAAGCACCGCGGTCTTCCCTAAGACGTTCTTCTCCACCCTCGACTGGCTCTGGTGGGCTGCGTAATTGACTTCGATTTCGGTAACCAGCTTGGGGAGGTCTTCAAAGAGGTCGGCGTAGGCCGCCATTTGTGTCCATTCGAAGTGCACCAAATCGAAGTCCGCTTCAGCTCTGACCTCTTCGAGCCTTTGGCGGAACTGGGGGCAGTTGAATTCCTCGAAGGGCTCGTAGGGAAAGGGGGAAACGGGCTCGAACCCCCGCCGTAAAACCGTTTCGATGCGTTCACAATAAGGCTCGACTTGGGCGACGTCCCGCTCTTCTTCGCGGCTCTCGACAAAGCAAACCAAGCTGACTCGATGCCGCCCGGCAACTCGGCGCAGCAATTGAAACACACGTCCTGCGCCGCCGTGTTTCCCCAAATGAGGCAGGTAGGCGCTCACGAACAGTATTCGAAGAGGGGGTTTCCGCCGCCTTTCGGAGCGGCCCTGCTTCTGGAGCCGCAGGTACTGCCAGGGTCGGGCGACCCAACGGAAGAGCGTCCGGTCGCTGACGGCGCGTCTCGGCTCCGCCGGGGCCCACCTCGTTCCCGCTCTGGATGACCTCGAGGAGAAGGGCGCGTTGGTTCTGCATGCAACGGGGCTGGACCGGCATGCCCTCGAAGAATGGCAGGAAGCGTTGACG
>JBFGHF010000313.1:0-5414 GCA_041578355.1 Acidobacteriota bacterium | reverse complement strand
TTCGTGCCACCAGAGGTCGCGGCCCTTGCGCATCGAGACTTCCCCGGTGCGATGGACCCGGTTGACCACGATCACGTGCTCGATGGTGGGAGTGTCCTCCAAGGCCTTGTCCGAGTTGGACTTGAGGGGGACCACCGAACCACGCCTCCAGGCTCCGTCCGCCGTGATCAGGATCTTGGCCTCGCAATCGTTGATGCGGTCCTTGAGCGACTCGGGACTGAAGCCCCCGAAAACCACCGTGTGGGGAGCGCCGATTCGAGCGCAAGCCAACATGGCGATCGGCAGTTCGGGAACCATCCCCAGGTAAAGGGCCACGCGATCGCCTTTCTCGACTCCCAGCCGTTTGAGGGCGTGGGCGCAGCGATTCACTTCGCGGTAGAGGTCCTGGTAGGTGAGGACACGGGTATCGCCCGGTTCTCCCTCCCAGATGATGGCCGCCCGGTTCTTGCGCCACGTCTTGAGATGACGGTCCACACAGTTGTAGGAGATGTTGAGGCGGCCGCCGATGAACCATTTGGCGGAGGGCAAATCCCACTCGAGCACCTTTTCCCAGGGCTTGAACCAGTCGATCCGTTGGGCCATCTCGGCCCAGAAGCCCTCCGGGTCGTCCAGCGCCTTGCGATATACGTCGCCGTCGTTCCAATGAGCCTGGGCCTGAAAATCTTCCGACGGCGGGTAGACCCGCTCCTCGTGCAATAGCGCTTCGATGGTTCCGCTTGGCTCTTCTGGCATGGTGTTGGTCCTCAGTCTTAAGTAGGCCGTTTCATAAGTACCACGGAATTCTCTTGAAGGCGTGGTCGTCCAGTGACTCCACCCCCACTTCGAACATCGTAGCTCTCACTTCTCGCGTCGTCGCTCGCTCGCTTCAGACATCGGCGTTTGCGGACTCGGCCCATCGCCGACGGACGAACGATCGAATGGGGAGATGCGATGTTCGATATTCGATTTTCGATGTTTCGTATTTATGAAACCGCATGCTCAGTCTTTAGTCCTCAGCCTGTCTGAAATCCCGGCCCGGCTTGGCTGCCGCCTCCCGGAGCGCAGGCAGGATGCCCGCGGCACCTTCCGGTCCCAAGCCCTAAAGCCCCAGCTCGTCCGCGACCGAGGCCATCGCCTGGATGACGAATTGGATGTGCTCGCCCAATTCCACTCCCAGGTCGGCAGCCCCGTTTCTGATGTCGTCGCGGTTGACCGAGCGGGCGAAGGCCTTGTCCTTCATCTTCTTTTTCACCGATTTCACCGGGACTTCGGCAACCTTCTTGCCGGGACGAACCAGGGTCACGGCGGTGATGAATCCGCACAACTCGTCGACCGCGAAGAGGGCCTTGTCCATGTTGCTCTTGCGGGGCAACTCCAGATATTCGGCGTGGGATTTGATGGCGTAGATGATCTCTTCGGGATAACCCTGCTTCTCGAGGATCCGCGACCCGACGAGGGGATGCTCGGACGGATCGGGATGACGTTCATAGTCGAAGTCGTGGAGCAAACCGACGATCCCCCACTTCTCCTCGTCCCCGCCGAATTTCCGAGCGTAGGCGCGCATGGCGGCCTCGACGGCGAGGGCATGCTTGATGAGATTGGGATTCTTGGTGTATTCGTTGAGCAGCGCCCAGGCGTCCTCGCGCTTCGGTACCATGCGTTCTCGGTCCTCAAGTATAATCAGCCGCGAAACGGCGAAACCCCATGATAAGAGAATTGGGGCCGGATTGTGAAAAGGACTCCGCATGCGAAAAGCCAAGATCGTGGCCACGATTGGGCCTGCCAGCCGCTCGCGGACCAAATTGCGCCGGCTTCTCGAGGCGGGACTCGACGTAGCCCGACTCAATTTTTCCCACGGGACCCACGAATCCCACCGCGCCATCATTCGCGGCGTCCGTGAGATCTCCAACGAGCTGGGGCGCCCGGTGGCGATTCTTCAAGATCTTCAAGGCGTCAAGATCCGTACCGGTCCGCTCAAAGACGGCAAGCCGGTTCGACTCCAGCAGGGCCAGTCATTCACGATCAGCACTCGCAAAGTGGCCGGCACGGCCGAACAGGTGTCGACCTCGTACGCCAGCCTGGCCCGCGACCTCAACCCGGGCGACCGGATCCTTTTGTCGGACGGGGCGATCGAGCTGGAAGTGGAGAGAACCACCCAGACCAAAGTCGTGAGCCGCGTGATCAGCGGCGGCACTCTGGCGCCCAAGCAGGGGATCAACCTGCCCGGCATCTGGATCTCAGCGCCCGCGTTGCTCCCCAAGGACCTGAAAGACCTCGATTTCGGAATCAAGCAACAGGTCGACTATATCGCGCTCTCTTTCGTTCGGCGACCGGAGGACGTGTCCAGCCTGCGCCGCGAGCTCGAGGCGAGGGGTGCGGACACCCCGATCATCGCCAAGTTGGAGAAACCCGCGGCGATAAAGAACTTGATCGAAATCCTCGAAGTGGCCGACGGCGTGATGGTGGCACGCGGGGATTTGGGGGTGGAGATGTCCCCCGAAAAAGTCCCCATCATCCAGAAACGGATCATCGCCGAGGCCAACAAGCGCGGCAAGCTGGTCATCACCGCCACCCAGATGCTGGAGTCGATGGTGCGCAACCCGCGCCCCACCCGCGCCGAGGCCTCCGACGTGGCCAACGCCGTTTTCGACGGCACGGACGGACTGATGCTGTCGGCCGAAACCGCTGCGGGGCGCTACCCCGTCGAATCCGTTCAAATGATGGACCGGATTATCTCGGAGGCGGAAAAGCTGGGGGCCACTTCTCCCTATCGGATCTTCGACAAAGACCGGGAGCTGACCTTTCCCGAGGCGGTCTGCGAGTCGGCTTATCACGCCTCCAGCTCCATTCGAGCCCGCCACGTGGTGGCTTTCACGCAGAGCGGATCGACCGCCCGAATGATCTCCAAATACCGGCCGCCAGCTCAGATTCTGGGGGTGACTCCTCATCAGCGGATCCTGCGCCGCATGTGCCTTTACTGGGGCGTCAAGCCCTTGATCATGCACGAAATCACCAACGTCGACGAACTGATCGCGGCGCTCGAGGCACTGCTTTTCAAACGCGGCCTGGTCAAGGCAGGGGAGAATCTGATCATCCTGACCGGAGCCCCTATCATCGAAAAAGGGCACACCAGCCTGATGAAACTCCACCAGGTGCGGGGAGACGCCTCGCCCGCCGGTCATACCAGGTTGGCCGACTCCCCGACCGAGGACAAGTGAAAGCTCGATTCCGCCGCATCATCCTCCTGGTACTGGACAGCGTGGGAGTGGGCGCCATGCCCGATGCCGATCGGTTCGGAGACGCGGGAAGCGACACCTTGGGGCACGTCGCCCAAACGCGGCCGCTGCATCTTCCCCGGCTGCAGCAACTGGGGATCGGCAACATCCGGCCGCTCGAGCACATTCCCCCCGCTGAGGCTCCCCTTGCGAGCTTCGGTCGGATGGCGCTGGCGTCGAACGGAAAGGACACCACCTCGGGTCATTGGGAAATGATGGGCCTGATCCTCGACGATCCCTTCCCCGTCTACCCGTATGGTTTTCCGCCGGAAGTCATGGAGCCTTTCGAAAGACAGATCGGACGGCGCACGCTGGGCAATCGCGCGGCCAGCGGGACCCAGATCATCGACGAGCTGGGGGCGCGGCACATGCAGAGCGGATCTCCCATCATCTACACCTCGGCCGATAGCGTCTTCCAGATCGCTGCCCACGAAGAAGTGATCCCGGTCGAGGAGCTTTACCGCATCTGCGAGGTGGCTCGGAGGCTGCTTGACGGCCCCCACCGGGTGGGGCGTGTCATAGCCCGTCCCTTTCTTGGCGAGCCCGGCGAGTTCCGGAGGACGGCCGCCCGCAAGGACTTCGCCATCCCCCCCTTCATACCCACGGTCCTCGACCGACTGCAGGAAAAAGGGGTTCCCGTGCATGCGGTGGGGAAGATCGCTTCCATTTTTTGCTACCGGGGCATCGATCGCGAGCTCAAGAGCCGAAACAACCAGGACACCACGGAGAAGACCCTTCAGGCGATGGGCGAGTTGAAGACCGGTCTGATTTTTGCGAACTTCGTCGATTTCGACTCGCTCTACGGCCATCGCAACGACCCTCAGGGCTATGCCGCCGCCCTGGAAGCCTTCGACGAAGAGCTGGGAAGCATCTGGCGACGGCTCGAGGAGGACGATTTGCTGGTCTTGGTCTCGGATCACGGCTGCGATCCCACCACACCCTCCACCGATCATTCCAGGGAATACACGCTTCTTCTCGCCTGCAGCCCTGGCCTGCGCCGCGGAACCGATCTGGGAACCCGCTCCACCCTGGCCGACACGGGCGCTACTGTGGCTCGGAACTTCGGAGTGAGCAGCCCCGCCGGAGCGAGTTTTTTGGAAGAGCTGGGAGTCTGACTTGGCGATGAATACGATCAATCCTTTTCGACTGCTGCAAAGCTCTTTGCTTCTTTCGGTAGTTCTTACTGCCTCGCCCTTGCAACCGGCGGAATTGGAAATCGAGGCGGTGTCCCTTTCCAAGAGCGACTTGCCGCGCGACTTTCCCTTCCAGGTTCTCACCAGCGGTTTTGCGATACTGAAAGTCACGCTGAAGAACCCCTCGCAAGACACCGCCTCGTTCGATCCCGATCAGCTCTCACTACGGACTCGGGGCCGGAAAAGAGTCAAGCGGGCCCTGCCCACGGACATCACGCCCAAGTTGATGCGGTTTTATCGAGGCACGCAACGGGGAGTGAGGGGCGAAGTCTATTCCGGGCGGCGACGGCCCTATCCGGGCGAAATGGAACGGGCGCCCACGGTGGAACCCGGCCGAAGCCCCGGGCCTGTAGCGGCCGACACGGCCACCCGTTTGCGAAGCATTCTCGAGCAGTATGAGCTGCAGCCAACCAATCTCGAACCCGGAGCGAGCGTGGAGGGCTACTTCTACTTGAAAAGCAAGAAGCACGGGCGCAAGCTTTCCGGCTATCAGCTTCACCTCGACCGGCAGACCACGGCGATTCCCTAGGCCCGGTTGTTGCTCAGGCTGCGCCGCAAGACCTGGGACGCTCGGGTATCCGCCCCCCGATCGATCCGCCACCTCGCCGATGGCATCCGATTTGCTTCTTTTTCGCCGAGCTTTGTGACAGGAAGAACACGTATCGGTGAGAGAGGGCAGTAAGGCCGTGTCGAGCTGGACCAGTGATTTGAGTCGATTGGCCAACGGCATCAACATGTCGTACACGCCGATTGGCGCCGCCCTGATCGGCTGTTCCCTTCTGATGTGGGGCGCGGTCTTCTCGGCTCCCTACGGCTGGGCGTTCGCCCTCTCCCTGCCTGCCTTGCTGCTGGGCTTCTATCTTTACCAGCGGAATCGCTCGAGAATTCGCCAACAAGAAGCAAAGCTGGATAAAACCACGCAGCTTTACCAATCGGCCGTTGAGGTCTTGGCATCGGCCGTGGATGC
>JBFGHF010000312.1:0-5422 GCA_041578355.1 Acidobacteriota bacterium | reverse complement strand
CAAAGCCTCAGCTACCGGGATTTGAGTGAGAGAGCGAACCAGTTGGCCAACCATCTTCAGGCTCTGGGGGTGGGGGCGGACATGCCCGTTGGCATCTCGATGAACCGGTCTCTGGAGTTGGTCATCGCCATCCTAGGTGTTCTCAAGGCGGGCGGGGCCTATATTCCATTGGATCCGAGCTACCCCAAAGAGCGGCTGGCGACCATGTTCGAGGACGTGCGGCTGAAAGTCCTGCTCACCCAGGAACAAATCCTTGAGAGGCTGCCGCGCCACAGGACCAGGGTGCTTTGCCTGGATCGGGATTGGGAGACGGTGGCCGCCCGAAGCACGGAAAAGCCCGAGGAGCGCGCCGGTCCCACTAGCCTCTGTTACGTCATTTTCACCTCAGGATCGACGGGGCGCCCCAAAGCCGCGGCGGTTTACCACCGCGGCTGGACCAACCTGCTTCACTGGTTCAACAGCGAGTTCTCG
This sequence comes from Acidobacteriota bacterium, assembly GCA_041578355.1. Classification (GTDB taxonomy): domain Bacteria; phylum Acidobacteriota; class UBA6911; order RPQK01; family JANQFM01; genus JBFGHF01. The sequence continues at coordinate 4,951 of JBFGHF010000312.1, read as the reverse complement.
GTCTCGCCCGAAGACAGGACGCTGGTGGTCAGTTCGATCAGCTTCGACATCACGCAGAGGGCCATGGCCATGCCCTTGATCAGCGGCGGGGAGCTGCACCTGGTGGCCAGCAACGAGTTCGATCCTCCGCTGATTCTCGACACCGTTCGGGAGCGGAACATCACGCTGCTGCACTGTGCTCCCAGTACTTTCTACCCACTGATCGAGGATGCGGGCACTACCGACACTGATCGGAGCCTGAGCGGGCTGCGCGTGCTCTTCCTGGGTGGAGAGGCGATCTCGGCCTCGCGCCTCAAGGACTGGGCTACCTCGCCCCACTGCCGGGCGGAGATCGCAAACGTCTACGGAGCAGCCGAGTGCAGCGACGTCTCGTCGTTTTACCGTCTCCATGATTTCGACCGCTACGCGGAGACTTCCGTTCCCATCGGAAAGCCGATCCACAACACCAAGATCCACCTCATCGACGAAAACTTGAAAGAGGTGCCGATCGGAGCTCCGGGCGAGATCTGCCTGGCCGGCGACGGCGTGGGGAAGGGCTACATCAACGACGAGGCACTGACTGCCAAGAAGTACATCTTCGACCCCTTTTCCCACAAACCGGGCAGAAAACTCTACCGGACCGGAGACCTCGGCAGGCTGCTCAACGTCGGCAATCTGGAGTTTCTGGGCCGCCTCGACCACCAAGTCAAAATCCGCGGCCAGAGAATCGAACTCGGCGAAATCGAAACTCTGCTGAGAAAGAACCCGCTGGTCAAGGAAGCGATGGTGGTGGATAGGCCGGATTCCTCCGGAGAGCGAAGCTTGGTCGCCTATTTCGTTCCTCGCGAATCGGCAGCGGCCGATTCCGGGACCGGGATGACCGAAGCCCTGCGGGCCGACTTGGCACGGCGACTGCCCGTATACATGACGCCGACGGCGTTCGTGGCGCTGGACGCGATGCCTCTCAGCCCCAACGGAAAGGTCGACCGGGAAGCGCTTCCCGCGCCGGGCGCGCAGTTTCGCGGGAGCGCGGACCAGGCAGATGCACCCAGCACTCCCACCGAGAAAACCGTGGCCGAGCTTTACTCGCAGATTCTCAGCGTCGAAGAGGTGGGCCTCAACGACGACTTCTTCAGCCTGGGCGGGCATTCTCTGCTGGCCACACGATTGATTTCGCGGATTGGAGAAGCGTTTCAAACACGATTTCCCGCAGCCGATTTCTTTGCCGACCCAACGGTCTCGGGAATCGCCAGCCGCCTCGAGGCTGCACGGGTCGCTCGAGAGGAATAGGTACGGCCTTTCCGAGCACCCGCTTTTCAATGGGTGATGATTCGGGGTCACCCCCGGAATCTGGAGGCCGCCATTCCAAACAAAACCAAAAGCCAAACTGCATCGAGTCGGAAAAGCAAATCCTCGGCCCGAAAGGCCCCGCAAAAAAAGACACAATCCAAGCCGACCCTGGACAAGTGTGTGGAGATGCCCAACGGAAAGGTGCATCCGGCGACGGCTTGCCGGGTCGCCCGGGCCACCGACGTGGAGCGACAGATCGAGGTCGCTCTCTTGTTGCGCCGTCGGCCTTCCAGCCCGGGACTGCCGACCTTCAGGGACCACGGGGCTCCCCATCCCCCTCCCCATCTGAGTGGCGAACGGTTCGCGGAGCTGCACGGGGCGGATCCAGACGATGTGTCGCTCGTGCTCGACTTCGCCCGTCACTTCGGTTTCAAGGCGGAGCCCTCCGATCCCGCCCAAAGACGCGTTCATTTGGTCGGTCCGGTCGACGCCTTCAACCGGGCCTTCCGAACCCGGCTGCTTGATGTGAAACGTTCGGACCACAAGCACCCCGGGCTTCCCAAAGACACGGAGCCGCTGCTCTTCATGGCTTCCCAGGGACCGATCCACTTGTCGCCCGAGCTGGCGGAGGTTGTGACGGGCGTCTTCGGCTTGGATACAAGGCCCGTGGCCCGTCCCAACGTGCGCGCCCTCGATCGGCAACCGGATCAACAGTCGGAAGCGCCGCCGGGGACGTTCTTGCCTCCCCAGGTGGCCCAACTCTACGACTTTCCCAAGGGCTTCACCGGCAAGGGCCAGTCGATCGCCATCATCGAGTTGGGAGGCGGATTCGACCAGCAGTCGATGCGTCATTATTTCGAGGAGGTGATCGGTCTTCCCCTCCCCTCGATCCAGACCGTCGGGGTGGCCGGGGGAAAGAACAACCCCGGGGTCAACCGGCAAGAGGACTTCGAGGTTGCACTCGATATTCAGCTTGCGGGCTCCATCGCTCCCGACGCTGAGATCGTGGTCTATTTCAGTTCGTCTTCCAATCGCGGGTTTTTGCAGGCCGTCCAGGAGGCCGTCCACGGCGGGCGGGATCATTCCGTCATCTCGATCAGCTGGGGGGAGCCCGAGGACAGCCAGTCCCCGATGCTGATCGAGGCCATGAACGAGGTCTTTCAGGAAGCGGCCGCCAAGGGCATTACGGTGTGTGTGGCGACCGGCGATTTCGGCTCCAGCGACGCCAGCCGCACGCAGCAATCCGACGGCTTGGTGCACGTTTCTTTTCCCGCCTGCAGCCCTTACGCCCTGGCCTGCGGAGGCACCACGCTTCAAGCCTCGGCCGGCTCGATCACAAGCGAAGTGGTTTGGAACACCGCATCCACGCCGGGAGGAGGGGCCACCGGCGGGGGGGTGAGCCGGATCTTCCCTTGCCCCGATTACCAGAAGGAATCCGGGACCTGCCTGAAATCGATCGATCCCGGGTCGGGGACGGGACGCGGAATCCCCGATGTGGCCGGCAACGGCAACCCCAGCACAGGCTACAGGATCGATGTGCTGGGACAACCCGAAGTGACGGCCGGGACCAGCGCCGTGGCGCCGCTCTGGGCGGGTCTGATCGCCCTGATCAACCAGAAGACGGGCAAGCGACGGGGTTTCATCAATCCCAGTCTTTACCGAATCGGCAAGTCCTCGAGTAACTTTCGGGATGTCGTCGAGGGCAACAACGCGACCGCTTCGGAAGCGGGGGGTTACAACGCGGGCCCGGGCTGGGACGCCTGCACCGGTTGGGGCACTCCCAGAGGTTCGGGCTTGGCCGCCTCCCTCCCCGCCGACGTAAAACCTCCAAAGGAGCCCCCCCGGGATCCAGCTTCCCCGCCCTCTCCGACGCCCGTGTCTCCGGGTCAGTTCCCGGGTTATTACTACCCGCAGTCCCCGTACTTCTACTACTACCCGGTTCGGTGGTACTACTTCACGCGCTATCCGTACCGCTGCTGGTAGGGGAGCCGACCCCATGGCCGAGGCAAAGCTGATCCACGACATCACCGACACGGCGCGCTGGGTCGCCTTCTACCGCGCTTTGGAAAACGAACGCCCCGCGCCGCTGTTTCGAGACCCCTTGGCCCGCGATTTGGCGGGACCCCGCGGGGAGGAGATCGTCAGGCGACTGCCTCAGGCTCAGGCGGTCGCCGATTCCACCGTGGTGCGCACCCATGTCATCGACAGGTCGATTCTGCGAGCGGTCAACCGGCGGGGCGTGCGAACCGTCATCGATGTCGCCGCAGGTTTCGACACCCGCCCCTACCGCCTGGATCTGCCCGAAGGCCTGAGATGGATCGAGGTAGACCTCCCCGAGCTGATCCGCCACAAAGAGAAACTACAGGCGTCAGAAAGCGCGCTCTGCGAGGTGAAACGACATCCCCTCGACCTCCGCGACCGCGAGGCGCGCCGCAAATTGTTTCGGAAATTCGAAGCCCGCTCGGCTCCCGTCCTGGTGGTCAGCGAGGGACTGCTCGCCTACTTGGAAGACGAGCATGTGGCCGACTTGGCCCGTGATCTCCACGACATCTCGACGACGCTCTTCTGGGTATTCGACCTGCTCTCCCCGGCCGCCCTCGGCTGGGCGCGCCGCCATTGGGGCGAGCATCTGGCGGCGGGCAGTTCGGAGATGCGATTCGGCCCGGCACAGGGACCGGCCTATTTCGTCCGCCACGGCTGGACGCCCGTCGAGTTCACTTCAGTGTAATCGGAATGCCAACGACTCAATCGTCTCGGGGGGGCGCTCCCCTATGCGGGGCTTTTCTTCAATCACCAATTTCAGGGCGCCCAACCCTACCAAAGCGCAATCGTGACCATGCGGGGCGTTCGGACTCCGCGGGCATAGTCGCGCGCCACGTCGAGGCCGAAAGGGTGCAACACTGTCGGCGCGTGATCGCAGCGCCGCAGCGGAAGGTCGGTCCGGGTCAGTCTTTTCTCCACGCCCGGTAGACATCCATCCGGTCGCCTGCCGGAGAACGCTCCATCTCCAGACCCGCCTCTTCAAGCCGTTGCTCCAGTTCGGCGGAGGAAGGCGTCCATTTCGCCAAGCGCCTCTTGTCGGCGTCGGTGTAGATGCTGAGCAGCCGCAACTCCCGGCACGCCTTTTCCGACCAGATACCCAGAAACAGCATTCCGTTCGGGGTCAAGAGGGAGGCGAACCGGTTGAGCGCATGCTGCAGCGGGTCGTCGTAGGGAGACGAGCCCGATGAGTCCCGAACGAAATGAAGCAACGTTCCCAGCATGCACGTGATGAGATCGAAACCTTCCTCCAGCCCGGGATGTTCGGAGCAGAAGTCGATGCGCTCGATGCGAACCCTGGAGTCATCGCCACACTCGGTTTTCACGTTGCGCCGCGCGAAGCGGACGGCGTCCATGTCATTGTCGATGCCCAGGATGGTGCCTGCCGGGGCCACGGCCGGACGCAGCACGATCGGATAGCGGCCCGTGCAGGTGCCCACGTCCAGATAGCGTTGAATCCGTCCCCATCTCCCGGATTTCTTGAGGTGGGTGCAGACGACCTCCAGTTCGGCCTGCTTGAGGGCCTGGTCATCGGCAGACAGGCCGTGGTCGTAGCGCGCCAGCCAATCCGGCTGGTAATCGATTCGGGAATCGGAGTAGCTGATGGCCTGCTCGATCCGAGTCAGCAGAGCCGTGATCGACT
>JBFGHF010000311.1:0-5437 GCA_041578355.1 Acidobacteriota bacterium | reverse complement strand
TCGTTGTCGATGTCGCCGATTGCCGCTCCTCGGCTGACCTCCGAGAGCTGAAAAACCGGACCGGCCTGCGAAGTGGTTTCGGTGAACCTCTTGCCGCCGATATTCCGGAACAGCTGATTGATCTGACGGTAGGGGTTCCCGCCGCCCTTCAGCGGGTTGAGATTGCGCACGGCGCCGTTGGCGACGAAGAGGTCGAGAAAACCATCGTTGTCATAGTCGATCCAATCCGCGCCGAACCCCGTGTAGGCGACGCTGGGGACGCCCAGCCCCGAAGTGATGGTCTGGTCGTGAAAAAGTCCCTTGCCGTCGTTCAGGTAGAGTGTGTTCGTCTCCTGGGTGAGATGAGTCATGAAGAGGTCGTCGTCGTTGTCGTTGTCGAAATCTCCGACGGCGAGACCCATGCTGCCTTCGGGAGCGCCTTCGGCGTTGAACGCCGCACCGGCCATCAGGCCGTCCTCGAGGAACGTCCCGTCGCCCTGATTGACCCAAAGGAAATTGGCGGAGCCGTCGTTGGCCACGTAGATGTCGGGGCGCTGATCGCCGTTCAGATCGCGGCAACCCACGCCCAGGCCGGGTCCGGCCACGGACCCCAGCCCCGAGCTGACGGTGACGTCCTCAAACCGGCCGTCGCTGAGATTTCGAAAGAGCCGGTCGGGAAGAGGCCGGTATTCCTTGGGGTTGCAGTAGTCGGCCCCGCCCACCGCGTCGTAGCAGCGCTTGTTGCCGGCCAGCGTGAAGTCAATGTAGTTGAGGACGATCAGGTCGTGGTCGCCGTCGCTGTCGTAGTCGCAGAAGGATGCGCTGGTGCTCCATCGATTCTCGGCCGTGCCCGAGGCTTCGGTGACGTCCGAGAAAGTTCCGTCGCCATTGTTGCGATAGAGGACGTTGGGTCCGAAGTTGGTCACGTATAGATCGGGATGGCCGTCATGGTCGATGTCGCCCACGGCGACTCCCATTCCATAACCGGGATGTGCGACACCCGCTTCGCCTCCCACTTCGACAAAGCGCAAACTCTTTGCATCGCCCCTCTTCGAGTCGTTTCGGTAAAGACGGTTTCCAGGTCGGTCCGTGGTGTCGGACCCCGCGAACGCCCCCCCTTGAAGCAGGTATACGTCCAAGTCTCCGTCCGAATCGTAGTCGAACAGGGCCGCCCCCGGCCCCATGATCTCAGGGAGGTAGTACTCGCCCCTGGCGCCCGATTGGTGTCGGAAGAGGATTCCCGTCTGTTCGGCGACATCCAGGAAAAGGGGCGGATCAGTCCCCGCCGCCAGGCTGAGCAAAAGAGTCGCTGCACAGACTAAAGCCATGCGAAGGCGTGAGGGAGGTGTTGTCATCGAGGCTGTCCCGGCTGCAGTTGGCGAAGGTCGTTTTCGATGGCTGCAGCCAAATCGCTCTGTCCCATCCGCCGAGCCATCTCGGCTGCCCGCTGAGCCAACTCGAACCCTTCTTTTCTTCTTCCCATTCGGACGAAGGTCGAAGCCAGCGCATAGGTGTATCTCGGGGTGGCCTGGTCCTCTGGCGCCAGAATGAGCGTGAACTGCTCGACGGCCTGCTCGTACTGCTTCAACGCCACCAGCACGCGGCCCAGGTTGAAACGGGCCAGCCGATAGGAAGGGTCGCTCTCTATGGCACTCCGGTAATGGCTGGACGCCTTCTCCAGGTTTCCCTGGCGTTCGAAGAGGAAACCGATGTTGTTGTGTGCGGCGGAGGTGTCGGGATTGACCTCGAGGACTTTCCGAAAGGCCTTCAAGGCCTCTTCACGCCGATCGAGGCCCATCAGCAAAACGCCGTAGTTGTAATGACTGTCGGTCAAGCCCGGACTGAGTTCCACGGCTCTCCTGTAGTGCTCTTCGGCCTTGTCGGAATCGCCTGCCTGGGCGTAGAGCCGGATCAGGTTGATATGTCCCTGAACCAGGTCGGGCTGAAGCTTGAGCGCTTCTTCGTGCTCTCGAATCGCGGCCTCGATCTGGTTCGCATCGGCCAACTCGATCCCTTTGGCCAAGTGCTCCCTGGCCCCGGAACGAAGGCCCTGGATGGACTGGAGCAGTCGGTCTCCGGAAGCCGGCCAGCGGTTCGGATTCCGCCGGTATCGCTCCATGGCCTGGCGGGCGGTCTCGGGCTCGCCCCTGTCTCGATAGGCCAGCGCCAGGGCATAGTGGGCCGACCCGAAGTCCGGGAAGAGTTCCACGGCCCGGCGCAGGTGCCGGATCGCTGTGTCCGTCTGCTGTGAGGCGAGAAGGCCGCGCCCCAGCCAATAGTGGCCGACTGGATAGTCGGGAGCCGTCCCAAGCATGGCTCTGGCGACTCGCCGGCATTCTTCGAGCCGTCCCAACTTGAAGAACGTCTCCGAGAGGCGCGCCGACGCCGGTAGATAGCCGCCGTTTCGTCCCAGCGCCTTTTCCAGAAAGCCGAGGGCTGCGTCGGAGTTGCCTCTCAGGTCCTCGACCACACCCGACAAATAGAGCCACTCGAAGGAATCCGGTTGCCGGGCGAGTGAACGTCCATAGGCTACGCTAGCCAGTTCGTAGAGTTCGTAAGCGTGAGCCAGCTTGCCCAGCCGGCCGTTGAGCTCGGGGTTGGAGGGATCGGTTCGCACTTCGGCCAGGGCCTGCTCGATCGCCTGCCTGGTCGAAGTGGGCACTCCGCTCAAGTCGACGGAAGGAAGTTCGGGCAAAGCGGGTGTTTGGGTCGCGGCAAAGACCAGAGCCAGCAGGCAAAGGCGCATGCAGGCATTATAGTCGGCGGCCTGAAGCTGACGCGTTCGCTGCTCGGACTGGCGACGCAGACCGATCTCTCAGAGCGAGAGCGAGAGCGAGAGCGAGACCGATCGCCGACGGACGAAAGATCGAACGGCGAGATGCGACCTGTGATGTTCGATGTTGTCGTATTTATGAACGCACTAAGGACGAACCGCCAACAGCGCGATCCGGCCGCCCATGTCTTGGCCCTTTGCCTCGAAGGGGGTGGTGGAACATCCTTTGAATGCGGCTTCGAATTGGAAGCCGGCGGCTTGCAGCAGTCTCACCAACTCAGTCGCCGTGTAGACTCTCAGGGAGGCGTGTTTCTCGCCGCTTCCTCGCGGACCCGACCAATACCAAGAAACTTCAACTCGGCCCCTGATTGGAGCCAGTTTCGGCTCGTCGATCACCAGAGTCCCGTCGGGGAGTCGGAGAGAAAGGCTTGGAGTGCGCGAGAGCAGCGCCACCACGGCGTCCCGGTGGTTCGTCTCGAGGACGAGCTTTCCCCCGGGTTTGAGCGCTCCGTGCAGGGTCTTGAAAACTCTCAGGTCATCGTCCTCGGACCCGTAGCCGATCGAGCTGAAGATGTTCAGGGCTGCGTCGAAGCCGGATTCGTCGAGGGGCTCGCGCAAGTCCTGGAGCAGATAGCGGAGACGGTCGGAGCCCAGCGCGCCCCGCTCGCTCTCGGCTCTCCCGATGAGCACGGCGGACTGATCGACTCCAAGCACGCGGGCCCCCTTTTCCGCCAAGGGGCGGGAGAGCCGCCCGTAGCCGCAAGGGGCGTCGAGGATGTGCTTTCCTTTTTCCAGGGTCAGCATTTCCCACAGCCCCTCGACCTGTTGCTCGGTCTCTTCCTCCGAGATGTAGCCTCCCCAAACCTGGATGTAGTCTTCGTCGAAGAAGTCTTTCCACCAGTCCTCCGGCAAATCGCGCATTGTTTTCTCTCCGAGAAGGATCTCACCACGCAGAGCGCGGAGATCACAGAGCGAAGCTTAGAATGTTACTTTGTTTGACGTGAGGTGCCTTTGATCGCGATCGCAACATTGTTGGTTCTTTTGGTTTCTCCCTTCAGCCCTCAGGGCGCCCCCCAGGACCTGCAGCAGATTTCGGAGCAGGCCAAGGCGGCCTTGACCAGGGGCGACTACGATCAGGCGATCTCGCTTTACAAGACTCTGATCGAGGCGGTGCCGACAGTGGGGGGGCTCAAGGTCAACCTGGGAATGGCCTACTACATGTCGGGCCGCAGCCGAGAGGCGGCTCTTCATCTCCAGAAGGCCCTGGAACAAGACCCCAGCTTGACCCCCGCCCTGCTTTACCTGGGCGCCAGTCAACTGCACCTGGGAAGTGCCAGCGAGGCGGTCGCCTCGCTCGAGCGCTACGTGGCGCTGCAACCCGGCGACCCTCAGGGACGTCAGGTGCTGGGCGACGCCTTGCTGGCGGAAGGGTCTCCCGGCCGGGCGGCTGCGCAGTTCCGCGAACTGGCCCGTATGGCGCCTCAAGATCCCAAAGCCTGGCACAGCTTGGGCCGCAGTTACGAGGCAATTGCGGTCGAAGCTTTCCAGAACCTGGAAAGCGTGGCGCCGGAGTCGGGTTTTTGGCTGGCACTGGCGGCTGAGTCGCGGCTTTCCCAACAGCAGTATCAGGGCGCTTTCTTTCTCTTTCGTGAGGCTCAAAAGAAGCAGCCGGGCCTGCGCGGCGTCCATGTGGCGGTGGCCCGCATCTATGAGGAGACCGGGCAGCCCCAGTGGGCGGAGCAAGAGCGTAAAAAGGAGCTCGCCCTCGGCATGCCCGACTGCCAAACGGAAAAACTGGTCTGCGATTTTTTGGGAGGGCGCTTCGTCGAAGTGCTGGAGGCCACCCGGGACGGATCGGCCGAGGCCAGTTATTGGCGGGCCAGGGCCGCCAATCAGCTTGCCGTCAACTCATTCGCGCGCTTGGGTCAGTTGCCTCCTTCTCTCTCGCTTCACCAATTGCGCGCCGAGGTCCACTCCACGCGAAACAACCACAAGGAGGCCGCCGAGGAGTGGCAGAAGGCCCTGGCTTTCTCTCCCGGTGATCCCTTTATCGAACGCGAGTTGGCGTTGTCGCTTTTCTTGAGCCGGGACTACGATCGGGCCCGCCCGTTGGTGGAAGGCCTTTTGGCCAAAGAGCCCCGCTCGGCCCAGTTGAATTACCTGTTGGGTGCGATGCTTCTCAATCGAGAGGAATCCGAGAAAGCCGTCCCCTTTTTACTCAAAGCCCTGCAAGCCGATTCGGAACTGGTGCCCGCCCATGCCTCGCTGGGGCGTGCCTATTTGAACCTGGGCAGGCACAGCGACGCCGTCCCCCACCTCCGCCAAGCTCTGCGCAACGACCAGGATGGAAGCATCCACTATCAACTTGCCCAGGCTTACCGGGCGAGCGGCCAAATGGACCTCGCCGCCGAAGCGTTGAGCACCTATCGCGAAATCCAGGACCGATTGCAAAACGAAGCCGAGGTCCTCGAGTCGGAAACCCGAATCACGCCGCCCTAGGGGAGGGTGCCTTCCAGGACCCTCTAAAAGGGTCATCGACCTCCAACTCCGCCGCTGGGGGGATGCCTGACTGATTCACGCCCGGACGGCCGCAGGACTCGGCCCTCCGGCTTTCCGCTATCATGTTTCGGGTGGCCAGGAGCGTTGGACCGAAAAGTAACCGGGCCGCTCTGCTGGGGCTCTGCC
>JBFGHF010000310.1:0-5440 GCA_041578355.1 Acidobacteriota bacterium | reverse complement strand
GTATCGAGACGCTGGGCGGTGTCAGCACGGTGCTGATACAACGCAATACCACCATCCCGACCCGCAAGAGCGAGGTCTTCTCCACGGCCGCGGACAATCAGACATCGGTGGAAATCCATGTCGTGCAAGGGGAACGTCCCATGTCGCGGGACAACAAATCTCTGGGCAAGTTCCATTTGATGGGCATTCCGCCCGCTCCCCGGGGGATTCCCCAGATCGAGGTGACATTCGACATCGACGCCAACGGAATCCTCAAGGTCAGCGCCAAGGACCAGGGTACCGGGAAGGAACAGAACATCACCATCACCGGATCGAGCGGCTTGAGCGACAACGAAATCGATTCGATGGTCTCCGAAGCGGAGTCGCATGCCGACGATGACCGCCGTAAGAAGGAGGAGATCGAAGCCCGCAACCGCGCCGACAACATGGTCTACAGCACCGAGAAGTTGCTCCGCGAGAACCGGGACAAGATCAGCGATTCCGACGCCAAGGCGATCGAAGATGCCGTGGCCGAAACCAAGAAGGCGATCGAAGAAGGAGACGTCGACCGTATCAACAGCGCCATGGAGAATCTGACACAGGCTTCTCACAAGCTCGCGGAGGCCATGTATCAAGCAAGCCAGTCGGGACAGCCCGGGCCTGCCCCTGAGGCGGAATCGACCGATACAGAGGAGAAAGGCAAAGAGGAAGAAGTCATCGACGCCGAGTACGTCGACGTCGATGAAAGCAAGTAAGACAAGTGGGGCGGTGCTCCGGGCCGGAGCGCCGCCCTGTTGCCCAACTGGGGAACCGTCGGGAGTGTGCAGGACCTAGATGGCTGCTCAAGACTACTATCAATTACTGGGTGTGGGCCGGAAGGCGTCGGCCTCCGAGATCAAGAAGGCCTACCGCCGCTTGGCTCGCAAGTACCACCCCGACATCAATCCGGGCGACAAGGGAGCCGAAGAGCGTTTCAAGAACATCCAGGCGGCCTACGATGTTCTCAGCGATGCGGAAAAGCGAAAGGCCTACGACCGCTTCGGCGATGCACGGTTTGCCGGGGCCGCCAAAGAACCCAACTTCGGCGGCTTTCGGGGATTCGGTTTCGACCCGGCCGAATCGGGCGGCGGCTTCAGCAGCTTCGGCGACATCTTCAGCGATCTGTTTGGAGGCAGGAGGCGCCGTCAAGCCCAGGCTCGACCCCAGCGCGGCCAGGACCTCGAATATCACATCTCGATTCCTTTCCTCGACGCGGTCAACGGAACCCAGACCCGGATCAGCTTCAACCGCCAAACCGCCTGCGCTCGTTGCCGGGGAACCGGATCGATCTCGTCGACCCAGTCGGGCAGCTGTCCCACCTGCAACGGCAGCGGCAAGCTCGAACAGAGTCACGGCACCATGCGTTTCTCGAGCACCTGTCCCCAGTGCGGAGGCGACGGCAAAGTCCGCGTCGGGGATTGCCCCGAGTGTCAGGGCAGCGGCGCCCAGCAGAGGGTCGAGACTTTGTCGGTCCGCATCCCCGCCGGGGTCAACACGGGGTCGCGCGTCCGCGTGCCCCGAAAGGGCAATACGGGAGAACTGGGCGGCCCCCCGGGCGACCTCTATTTGGTGGTCAAAGTGCAGCCTCACGAGCTTTTTCAGCGAAACGGCAAGGACATCCTGTGCCAGATTCCGGTGACGGTGACCGAAGCGGCCCTGGGCTCGAAGATCGAGGTGCCGACGGTCGACGGCAAGGCCTGGTTGACGATTCCGGCGGGAACTCAGAGCGGGAATAGATTCCGCCTTCGGGGACGGGGAGTGCGCGCTCCCAAGGGCGGTCCCCGCGGAGACCAGATCGTCGAGGTGAGGTTGGTTTTGCCCTCCTTGGCGGACAACCGGTCAAAGGACCTGTTGCGCGAGTTCGCCAGGCTCAACCCGCAGAACCCGCGGCAGGATCTGGGCTTGCGATAGCCGGGCGGATGATTCGCAGGGTGCTCCTCGCGAACGGGAAACGAAGGAAAAGGACATGGTCAAAAAGAGAATCGGCTACACGATCAGCGCCGTGGCCCAGACCTACGATGTCCACCCCCAGACACTGCGCTCCTACGAGCGGTTGGGCTTGCTCGAGCCCTCCCGCAGTGAAGGCAACACCCGCTTCTACAGCGAAGAGGATTTGACGCGGCTGGAGGTGATCTTGAGCCTGACCCGCGAGCTGGGGGTCAACCTGGCGGGTGTGGAAGTGATCCTCAACATGCGCGCCAAGATGGAGCGGATGCAGCAGGAAGTCGAAGAGCTTTTCCACTATCTCGAGGAGCAGGTCGGCCTCGACCCCGAAATGTTCAGCGAAAAATTCAAGCACGCCCTGGTCCCCAAGCCCCCCTCCAAACCCGTCCCCATCCACGACAACGACTGAGCCAGTTCCTCCCGTCTTCGGCCGCGATTTGGGTAACACTCCCCTTCGTCAGGGCTGCCCGACCTGAATCAGTCGGCCCAGAGCTTGGTCCGAAGTACGTGTTTAGCCTATAGCGAAGAGTGAGAGTGAGAGCGAGTGGACCATTGCGGGGCTAAGCTTGTTTGAAGGGCATCCTGACGCCCCGGCATTCTAAGATCATCCTCAAATGAGCATCACAAGTCTCCCGGTTGCAGGCTCTCGCTCGCGCTCTCGGTCTCGCTCCTCGCTCTCGAAAACCCAGACTACCCGGAGAGACGCTAAACCCGTACGGTTCGTAAGAACCAAGACAGATTCCCTTCGCCCGTCTTGTCCGCGTTCTCACGAACACGCCCGTGTCTGCCCGACCCCCATCGTCGGCGCGGAGCTTGGGCCTCAAGCCCAAGCCCGGCTTTCCTATTGGCTGCCGTTGGGATATGATTCAGCTAGAGAACCACACTGAATCTCAAGTCGACCGCCCGAGAGAAGGGGAATCGGCCTCGGGTTGAGCATCGACCATCCTTCCGGGAGGAAATAAGAATGGCATTTTCCAGTCTTTTCCGCGGGACCGCCGTCCTGCTCACCGTCACACTCCTCATGTTTCTGTCCGTCATGGCTCAAGAACAGAGTCTTTCGGGCACGATCAACGACGTCAACGGGCAGCCGCTCGAGGGCGCCGAAGTGACTGTCGCCGAGTTGGGACTGACCCAGACGACGGGCGCCGACGGCAGGTATGGCTTCGATGTGGCCGCCGGCGAGTACTCGCTGGTGGTCACCCTGATCGGATACTTGCCGCAGGAGCAACTGGCAAGTGTCGGGGCCGAGCCCGTGACCCTCGACTTCCAAATGCGGCGTGTCCTTCCTCAGTTCGGTCAGGAGGTCGTTGTCATCGGAACCCGCGCCGCGCGCACCGCGCTGGAGACGCCGGTACCCGTCGACGTTCTTTCCGCCGAAACGATCGCCGAGTCGGGACAGACCGAGACCAGCCGGATCATCCAGTTCCTGGCGCCTTCCTTCAATTTCTCGACCTCCACGATCAGCGACGGCACCGACATCGTGCGGCCTTCGACCTTGCGCGGTTTGGGGCCGGACCAAACGCTGGTGCTGGTCAACGGCAAGCGCCGTCACAACAGTGCGCTGGTCCATGTGAACGGCTCGGTGGGCAGGGGCACCGCGGGAGTCGATCTCAATTCTATCCCCGCTTCGGCCATCGAGAAGATCGAGATTCTGCGCGACGGGGCCTCGGCTCAGTACGGTTCTGACGCGATAGCGGGCGTCCTCAACATCGTCCTCAAGGACCAGACCGATTACACCGACATCCAATTCACCGGAGGGCAGACCTACAAGGGCGACGGCGAGACCTTCGTCGTCAGCCTCAATCACGGCGAAAAGCTGGGCAGCCGGGGCTTCATCAACATGACCGGCGAGTGGCGCGACCGCGGATTCACCAATCGCTCGGGCGCCGACCCGCGACAGCAGTATCTGTCGCTTCCCGACGGCTCGCCCGACCCCCGCGAGTTCACTTTCAACCGCATCAATCACCGTTACGGCGACGCCGAATCGCGAGACGTTCACTTCTTCTTCAATTCCGAAGTGGCGCTGGGCGACCGATCCGACCTCTACTTCTTCGGCGGGGCGTCCGCCCGGCGCGGCGAGTCGGCGGGGTTCTACCGACGCTCGCTCGACGCTCGCAACGTTCCGGGCAAACACCCGGACGGTTTTCTGCCCATGATCAACACCGATGTCGAGGACTTGTCCCTGGCGACCGGATTCCGTCATCGCTTCGGCAGCTGGGCGATGGACGCCAGCATCACCCTGGGCGGCAATTCGTTCAACTTCTTCATCTCCAACTCGGTCAACGCTTCCCTGGGTCCCACCAGCCCGCCCGAAGCCGACGCCGGGACGCTCAACTTCCGCCAGCAGACCTTCAATCTCGACTTCTTCGGAAAGGCCGGAAACGTGAATCTGGCCTTCGGCGCGGAGATCCGTCGCGACAACTACGAGATCGAGGCCGGCGACCTGGCCTCGTACGTCGACGGCGGCGTACCCGACCAGTTCGGGGGCAGAGCGGCGGCGGGCATCCAGGTCTTTCCCGGTTTTCGGCCTTCCAATCAAGTCGATGAGTCGCGGCGAAATATCGCGGGATATGTAGACGCCGAAATCCCGGTGGGGGAAAACTTCCTGCTCGCTCTGGCAGGCCGAGGTGAACATTACAACGACTTCGGCGGCAACGTCAGCGGCAAGGTGGCGGGACGTTACGAGTTCTCCCCCGAGTTCGCCGTGCGGGGCTCGGTGAGCAACGGCTTCCGGGCGCCCTCCCTGCATCAGGCGTTCTTCAACAACACCAGCACCCAGTTCGTTTTCAGCCAGGCGACCGGAGAGCTGGTGCCCTTCGAAGTGGGCACCTTCGCCAACAACAGCCCCATCACCAAAGGATTCGGGGTCCCCGAACTGACGGAGGAGACATCAGTCAGCTACAGCCTCGGCTTCACCGCTCAGCCGGCCCAAGGCTTGTCGCTGACGGCCGATGTCTTCAAGACCGACATCGACGATCGGATCGTCATCAGCGGCCAGTTCCAGGCCGAGCCCGGCGGGGGGCCGATTGCCGACATCCTGCTCCCCTTCGGCGCCAACGCCGTCCAGTTCTTCACCAACGCCATCGACACCGAGACGGAGGGGATCGACGTCGTGTTGGCCTGGTTCAAGCCGATCGCCGACGACGCCAGCTTCAGTTTCACGGCGGCCGCCAACTGGAACCGGACCAATGTTGTGGGGACGGTCAAAACTCCGCCGGTGTTGGCGGGACTCGGGGAAACGCTCTTCGACCGGATCGAGCGCGAGCGAGTCGAGTACGCTCAGCCGAGGGCGCTCTACAACATCTCGTCGAAAGTGCAGAAGGCGGGTTTCTCGGGATTGATTCGCTTCAACTACTTCGGCAACGTCAAGACCGTCGAAAGCGCATCCAACCCCAACATCGACCAGGTCTTCGAGGGCGAGTGGCTCACCGATCTCGAGTTCGCCCACCGCTGGCGCAACGGGCTGCGGCTGGCGCTG
>JBFGHF010000309.1:0-5442 GCA_041578355.1 Acidobacteriota bacterium | reverse complement strand
CGAGGCGAGCACATTCCGGGCCTGCGAGCCTCTGCCGTCGGGGCCGGCAAGCTGTTCGAGCAGGACGTTGGGATGAATCTCCATCTCTCCCGCTTCCCCGAGGAGAGGGGAAGCGATCTCGAAGACTCCCGCGACTCTGATGCGGTCTCCCGGTTTGACCGATTGAGCGTCGATCGTGCCCTGAAATGTCCAGGGAGGAGATCCTTCCTCTGCTCCGGAGGTGAAAAAGGGCGTCCGCTGCTCCGCTTGGCCCGCATCGGGCACACTAAGAATCGTTCCGGTGAGGGGCGACAAGACCCCTTCGCCGCCGAAGTGCACCTCATAGAGAAAACCTCTCAGAATCGTTCCGACGGGATCGACTTTGGCGAGGATCGAGGCGCCGGCCGGTGCGAAGAGCGTGGCCTCGAAGCTGCCGTCCACAGACGCCTTGGCCCACGCGTAGTTGCCCGTATCGAGGGTGATCAGGATGACGTAGGCTTCCGGGGGGAGCGCCCCTGAACTTCCCGCTACGGTGACCTCATGGTTTTCGTCTGCGGGAGAGACCTCGATCCTCGAGGCGACGGGTGGAGCATCCGGGAGGTATTGAGAAGGCTCCACTCGGAGGACGATCTCCAGGGCCGCAGCGTTTTTCTCGCGGGTGTCGATGCGGGTGTGGGCGACATTGAAGGGGGTGGGCGGAGTGATGGTGATGGCGTAGGGACCCGCCGGGACTTCGACAGAAAAGGAGCCGTCTGCGCTGCTGAAAATGTCGTGGAATCCGGTGGGTTCGGCGGGACAGCAGTTGTCAAAATCCAATGAAGCGATCCGGATCGCGGCTCAGGCGATCCCCGACCCCTGCTCATCGACGAGGGTTCCCTGGATCGTATCCATTGTTCCCGCTCCGACCGGGTCGGAGCCCGTCTGTAGAAGAAGTGCAAAAACGATAAGCAGAACCAGAGTCCGGGTCGTTCTCATCGATCTTCCCCCCTTCTCGGGAGCCGCCAACTTCCTGGTTACAGATGATTTCTCTGCGGGAAAGGCAACGAACGGAGAAACGCCACCAGATCCTCCAACTCCTCAGGGTTGAGATGAGAGGTGACGCCGTGCCGGTCATCCGGGTTTTGACTCGTGAGGACTTCGAGCAGCGTGCGGGCCCGTCCGTCATGCAAGTAGGGTGCGGTCTTGTATACGCAGCGAAGCGAGGGGGAGTCGAAGTGGCTCCCCTTCCTCTCGAGTTGTCTCCCGCCGGTACCCACATCGTGAACCAGCCGATCGGTATAAAGGGGAGCCGGGTGGCAGCCGGTGCAGCCTGTCAGGGATGACTCAAAGATTTGACGGCCCCGTTCATGCGGAGTCGGTCAGAGAACCGTCAGGGTTGAGATTGGGATTACGGAGTAAGCGCAGAGAGCGCATGTAGGCCGCCAGGTCGTCCAGGTCTTTGGAGCGCCCCTGGTTGGGGGGGGCCTGGTCGCAAGCGGGATCACAGTTGGAGGGTCCTGGAGCCAGGCCGGTCCCGGCCTGGATGATGCGAATCGTGCTTTCCACGTCGGCCAGTTCGTCGAGATCACCCGACCAGTGGATGGGAAGCGTCTCCCCGACCCCGAGAAGGCTGGGTGTATTCCGAGGACCGTCCCGAAAGAGCCAGGTGCGACCGTCCATCTCGGCATCGAAATGGCAGGTGGCGCGAGAGACCCAGGCGTCCCGGGCCAGATCACCGCGGGCTGAACTGTTGAAGAGGATCTTGCCATTGAGAACGTCGGGTGCGAGGGGAATTTGAGTAGTCTGCCATTCGGCGACCACCTTGTCGACTTGGGGATCGATCACCGAACCGTTCCACTCAGGGTGTTGTTGACGTAAAGAGCGTTTTCATCCTCGGACAAGACGAGTCCGCGCGGGTTGTCCCCCACGCTGATGTTGGCCAGTCCGCGGCCGCTCGCCGCATCAATCACCGAGACGTCATTGCTTCCCGCGTTGAGGATATACAGCTTTCCCGTCGAAGAAAGGGCAGCGTCAAGAGGAATATTGACCGGCCGGTCAGCGATATCGAGAAAGATGCGTTCTCGAAAGGCATGGCTCGAGGTTGCGAGATCCAAAACCGACACAACCGGGAACACAGTAGTGTCAAAAAGCAGGGCCGGGTTGACTGTATTGGAACGAGTGTGGGGCAGATAAGCGCGCCCCGATTCGTTGTCGAGAAGAATGTTCTGGGCCAGATTCGAGTCGGGTCCCGTCGAAATGACGGCTTCCAACTCCAGGGTAGCCGTTTCGATGATGCTGACCTCGCCGCTCAGAAAATGAGCCACGTAGAGGTGGCACTCGTCGGCGTCCAGGGCCAACCCCCGAGGCTGCTCAGGGACGTCGATCACCGTTGAGGTCCGCAGGTCCGTCGGGTCCACTATGTCTAGCGACGCGGCACCACCGTTGGAGACATAGAGCCGGCCGGACGAAGACACGACAACTCCGTATGGCTCGTCGCCGACGCGCAGGTTCCGTATCAGGCGCGCCGCTTCCAGGTCGACCAGGGAAACGGTGTCGCTGTCTCGATTGGCGACGTAGGCGAAGCCACCGGACGGATCGACGCTGACCGTCTGAGGGTTGGCCCCTACAGCCACTTCGGCGGTGAGCTGGGGCTGGCGGAGGTCGACGATCGATAGAGAGTTGGAATCGGGATTGACCACCAGCAGCCGAGGCGGATCATTGACCAGGGTGATCGAGCTACTGCGAAATGTAGACTCGATTGCCCCGAACCCCACGATTGGAGAGCTGCAGAGCAGGAAAATACTGGACGCCAGCCTCAAAATGGATTGTTGCCCCATCCAAGACCGCCTGTTGAAGCGGATACTACCACCAGCTCGATATCCAAACAACCCCGAGCTGCCCAGCGCTTCGAGCCCGATTTTGGCGGCAGCTCGAAGGCTATCTGGACGCTCCCAGGTCGGGCGTCCTTTTGACCTTCGAATCCTTGAGCAGATCTATGATGAAGGCTGGGGACCCAGCGTCCTCGATCCTTTTGTCAAGGATTTCAGCAAGTTCGTCTCCGAGGGGGATGCGGTGCTCGACGTCGGCTGCGGCCCTGGATTGGTCACACTCGAGAAGAAGTGGGCCGGCTATCTGGAGAATGGGCGCCTCGTGGTGCCCTACTACACCGACTTGGTGGTCGCGTCAAAGGAATAGCCGGACTCTGACCCTCACCGTCGCAACAGCTTGCGAAGCGGCCAGGTAAGAGCCCGGGCGAGGCGGAAGGAAGGGGAACGCTCAATCTCGCCGATCCATTGCTTGAGCATCTGCCTCTCTTGCTCGAGCCTCCCCGTCTGTTGCTTGAGCCTCCGCATCTCTTCGGGCAGCCGGCTTCTTTCCGCACTCCACTCCTTCTCTCGGTGGTAAAGAAAGCGGATCTGTTTGTCCCGCCTGGAAACCAGCTCCTGAATCTCAGCCGCATCTTCTTCACTGAGGCCTGCGAGCAGGGAAGCCGGCAGGGGCGACGGCACGTAGACGGTGCTGTGTTCCGGGGCTGTCTCTTCCTGGGGGCGCTCGTCCGAATAGAAATAGACGCTTAGCGACCTGCGGCTGACTCCTTCGGCTGCCTTCTCAGGCGGTATTCGGATGACGTCAAAGCCGTGCCATGACTCTTCGGAGGTCTCGAACAAAACACATCGGTTGAAGACCGGAAGCACTTCAACAGACTCGGTTTCCTGGGGTGGAACCCACGGATTGTATTGCAGCCTCAACGATCCGCCCCACTCCCGATCCCACTCCCGATTGAGAAAGACGATCATGTTCAGGCGCCGATGGCGTCCCGTCTCGGGGTGGTAATTGAAGTCGACGTGCAGGTCGAGATTCTGTCCTGTCAGGTTCTCGTGTGTCCCGCCTCCAAAGTACCCGGGATCATGGACGAGATCGGGAATGTCGGTGATGCGGCCCATCAGCTTCAGGAATGCCGGAGAACTCACCAGGTCGTCGAAGCGCCCGTAAACCGGCGCCAGCGAACGGATGTTTTCAACAGTCGCCTTGAGTCCGACTTCGCCGAATTCATTCAGAGCTTTGCGGGTATTGAAAGGGGGAAATTCGGCCAGGAGTTCCGAACAGAAATCCTGGGCGAGAAAGTCCTCCAGGACAAGATGAGGAAAAGGCCGGTTGGACTCGAAACTCCGCCGAAGATCGTCCGCCTTTTTCGAGACGTCAGGATTAATCAGATCAAGAACCTCTGGGCTCATGGAGTCGGCTCAGGCCGTCGATGCTAGGCTCCGGGAACACCTGAAGTCAAGGAGGATAGCGAGGGGGCAGGTTTAAGGCGGCTTCTTCGTCGTCGGCAAGCCCTTCGGACGAGCGTCGAGCTGCGCTGGGAGCGGCTCGGGCCTCAGGCTTGATCGGTGAATTGTCTAAGTCGGCATCAGCGGGAGGCAAGGGCGGTTGTCCACAGCTGCGGTCGCTGGCGCACCCGGCTCCGTTGCCCAGCCGGCGTCGATTGAGGATAAGCGCGAAGCGGCAGCGAGCGGCATCTCGGATGGAGTCGAACTCGCACGAAATTCCATTGTTGCCACTGACGCTGTCCTGGCCTAAAATTCGGAGCGGAATCGCCGCACGTCTGGGAGGGTGGAGGGTGGTCCGCCAAGCGCTTTCGGACGGGAAGATCGTTGAGAAGAGCAGCCGGGTCGGGAGAGGCCGTCCTTTTCTGTCCCGAGCGCTGTGGGTCCTGATCGCAGGCTCCCTGGTTTGCGGTTCGTCCGGTTGTGCTGACCCGGTGCGTTTCTCCCTCGACGCTGAGGCGGTAGGCCCCGGCAGACCCACCTTCCTTGAAAGCACATTCGCCTCTCCAGCCAGAACACTTCTGCCCTACTGCGGGTTACGTGTCGCCGGAGAGGGGGAAGCCGCCAAGGGCGATCTTTCCGTCAACGTGTGGATCAGGACCATCCAGGCCAGCTATGGTGTCGGTGTTCTTGCGGTCACAGGGGCCGATCTTGATGGGACTGTCTCTTTGAGGCTCGACGGCGAGTCGTGGACCGCCAAGTTCAAGGCGTCGGCCGAGCCGGCCGGGAGCATTCCCAAGCTGTCATCGAACCGCTTCGACGGCTCGGACACCGCCATTCTGCGTGCGCTGGGTCTCGAGAATTCGTATCAAACGGCATTGCTCCGCGTGATGGCAGATGCCTGCGGCCCCCAATCGGTATACGCGGTGCTTCTTGATTACCCGCAAGGAGTTGCACCAGGTAGAGCTGCAGAGGTGCTGGCGGAACGAGCCGATGCGGAGAGCATCGGGCTTTTGCTACGAGCAATCGACGGGCCACCATTCTGGGCGTCGAAAGCACGGAAGAGCCTTGTAAAACAGGCCGCAATCGCAGCAGCCGGGAGTACTCGACGACGGGAATTTCTCGGACCGCTGCTGGCGGCGCTCCAGGAGGAGGACAGAATGCTCAGATCGGTCGCCGCCGAGGCTCTGGGAAACCTGGGAGAGCCCGAAGCGGT
>JBFGHF010000308.1:0-5456 GCA_041578355.1 Acidobacteriota bacterium | reverse complement strand
GTCCCTCGGGGGTTCGATGGCGTGCGAAAGTCCGGTCGAGGACGATTCCAAATGACATGGCCCCTGGATGCTACTTGATCGGCGAGCGGACGCCAAAACGGGATCGGACCCGGGAAGGCGGATTCGCCGGGCAGAGCCCGGAAAACGGAGCCGTCAATGCACCGTGATCACGACCTGTTCCGAATCACACTCGGGGCAACATTGAGAACGCCGCCAGTCTCGGCCCATCCCCGCCCAGCCGCAACGACGGCAACGAACCGGGACATTGCTAAGACGCGAGTATTGTATACTTTGGACGATCTTGTTGGCGATGAGAGACGCCACTCCGAGCCCCAAAACGGCGTAGCTGTAGACGATCAGATAGGGTGCCCGGGTCTGGGGGAAATAGCTGAAGAGAAGAAAGAACATCAAAGCGGCGGCGATCAAGGCGAACCCCAGCTTCTTCAGGAACACCACCTTTTCAATGACTAGACTATTCCTTTCCACTCTTCTCCTTCTCACCATCTTAAGCCAGCCCTCGGCGGCCTTTCAAAAAGGACCCGATTCCACCCGGCAACTCTACATCGTTCTGCTCGAGCAAGCCTCCCTGGCCGAGAAAGTGATCGAGATGACCCCGGATGCGGGCCCGTCGGAACGGCGACGACTCCTCGAGAGTGATTGGGCGGCCCGCTACCAGGCGGAACTCGAGCGGAATCAAGAGCGCTTCATCGCCGCGCGAAGGAACTATCGGTTGCGCAGCCAGGAGGGGATCCTCCGTCAGGACCTGGAAGTGCTGGACCGCCGAACGACTTTGCTCAACTCGATGGTGGTGCGGGGCAGCGAGGATCAGATGAACGCTCTGCGTGCCGACCCGGGTGTGCGCGGGGTCTATCCCAACCGGCGGTTGCACTTGCTGATGGACAGCGCTCCCGAATTGGTCGGGGCCACGGTGGCTTGGCAGGGCCTGGGGGGTGAAGCCATGGCGGGCGCCGGGGTGAGAATCGGGATCCTGGATTCGGGGATCGACGCCACCCACCCGATGTTCCAGGACGGGAATCTGACCCCGCCGGCGGGATTTCCGAAACCGGATGAGTTCAGCCAATACACCAACAGTAAGGTGATCGTGGCCCGCACCTACGTCAAGACCCAATTCGGGCTGGACCCGCAGGACGATCAGACACCGCGCGACGAACTGGGCCATGGATCGCGGGTTGCCGGCGTGGCCGCCGGGACGCCGACCGACGCCCCGTTGGGGCGGGTTCGCGGGATCGCCCCCCGCGCCTTTCTGGGGAACTATCGGGTCTTCGGCACTCCGGGCGTGAACAATACGACGACCTCGGCCGCGGTGATGGCCGCGCTCAACGACGCCCTTTTGGATGGAATGAACGTGGTCAACCTCAGCCTGGGAGGCCCGGCGAGATCTCCCGAGAACGACCCTGAGCAGATCGCCATCCGCAATCTCAGCCAGTTCGGCGTGGTCGTGGTGGCGGCGGCCGGCAACTCGGGCCCGAATGCCGGGACCATCCTCTCTCCGGGAACCAGTCCCGACGCCATCACCGTGGGGGCCACGAGCCACTCGAGGGTCTTCGGCAGCGCGATCGTGATCGCTTCCAGCCGACCCGTCCCCGACGAACTGCAAGCCATCCTCTACATCCCCGGCACCGGCGCTCCGATCACGCAAGTCTCGGGGCCGCACGCCATCGTCACCATCACCGGTCAGGATGCCAGCGAAGAAGCCTGTTCCCCGCTTTCGCCCGGAAGTCTGACGGGCCGGGTGGCCCTGGTCCGTCGCGGAACCTGTTTCTTCTCCGAGAAAGCGGTCCACGTCCTGGACGGGGCGGGCGCCACCGGCATGGTGGTCTACAACAACGTCGAAGGCCCCCCCATCATCATGGATTTCGGCGAGACTCCGCCAACCAAACCCGCGGTGATGATTTCTGGCGACCAGGGTTTGCTGCTTCGCGATTTCATCGAGCAAAGCGGTCCCGCCGGGGGCGAGGGCGTGACGGTTACCTTTCGTCCGGAGGACGAGCAGATCGCCCTCTCCATTCCGCCCGACGGCCTGGCCCGGTTCAGCGCGAGAGGACCCAATATCGACCGGGGCATCAAGCCCGATCTGTCGGCGACCGGGACCACCATTTACACAGCCCAGTGCTCCCTGCCCTCGTCGGTTCCAGTAGTCCCCGGCGAACGGTTGTGCTCCGATCTGCGCAGGGGCCCTTCCGACCCTCCCCATTTCAGCAATCCGAGCGCGATCAACGGAACCAGTTTCTCGACTCCCATGGTCAGCGGTGGAGCGGCCTTGTTGTTTCAGGCCCATCCCGACTGGTCCGTCGAACGCATCCGTTCGGCCCTGGTCAACACGGCTTTGAACAGCGTCCGGGTCGACGGTTTGCCCGCCGGAGTCAATCAAGGAGGCAACGGCAGGCTCGACTTGGGGGCGGCGCTGGCGGTGTCGGCGGTTCTGCGGCCGACCACCATCAGCTTCGGCCTGCTCAACTCGAACGTGCCCCTGGTGACCAGTTTCGAAGTGACCAACGTGAGCGGTGGAGTACGGAATTTTGCCATCAACGGCCTGCAGGCTCAGGGAGCCGCGCCGGTAACTCTCAGTTTCGAGCCAGCCCAGTTCCAGCTCGGCCCAGGCAACGAAACCCAAACCGTGGAGGTCCGAGCGGATCTACCGGACGAGTTCGCGGGCGCCTTCGAGGGCCGGATCAAAGTCGAAGACCTGAGCGGTGAGTCCATCCTCACCCTCCCCTTCTGGGGAGCGGTCACGGTGTCGGCGGGAAGCAACGTCCTGAGCGTGGCGTCGAGTCAGCCGGGCGCCGATTTCACCAATCTCTTCTCCGCCCTGGCGGAGGCGCAACCGGGTGACACCATCGAGATCACCGACAGCAGCACCTACCCCGGCTTCACCCTGAACACCAATCAAGACGGCCTGTTTTTGAACGGTTTGACGATTCGAGCGGGGACGGGTGCATCCCCCGTCATCGGGGCCGATGAAGGGCAGCCGGGAATCAACGTGGTCAGCCTGGAGGGCGTCACCATCGAGGGCCTCATCATCGAGGGGGGCTCTCAGGGAATCAACTTCGCGGGCAGCAGCGGCGTCATTCGCGGAAACCGCATCGAGTCGGAAGGCGAAACCACCGAGTTCGCGATCCGCGTGGAAGACGGCCGCGCCCACATCGTCGACAACGTGATCGTCAATCTGATTTCACAAGGGGTGGGAATCCTCAACTCCGCCGCTCTGATTCAGAACAACCAGATCGGTTTGGATACGGGAGGCAACGGCGGAAGCGGGATCGCCGCCAGCGACAGCCGCCTCGCGGTGTTCGACAACACGCTGATCGGCAACGGAGTTTTTCAGGAGGGTCAAGCCATCCGCCTATCGCCCGCTTCGGCCCTGATCAAAGGCAATACGATCCGAGATAGCCAAGGCTCCGCCCCCCACGGCGTGCTGATCGACTCGGTGGGGTCGCGGGCTCACATCCAAGACAACCTGATCAAGAACAACGCGCAGTTGGGAATTTGGGCTCGTCAGGGAGCCGATGTTTTTCTGCACCGCAACCTGATTCGCGGCAACGGCTTGTCGGGGCTTCGAATCGACGACGGGGAAGCCTCTTCCGACAGCGACCTCTTTCTGGCAAACGGGAACGGGATCGCAAGTGAACAGTCCCGACTGAGAGTGATCAACTCGGTGTTCGCCGATTCAGTTTCGGGACCCGCAATCTCAATCGACGGGGGGGCGCTCGAGCTCGACTTTTCGAGCCTCCACGCCAACGCCGGAGGAGGGGTCGAGATGCAAGGAGGTTCGACCGGGTCGATCGCCAGCTCGATTCTCTTCGGGAATCCGAGCGGCGACTTGCTGGGGTCGGACACCCCCACGGTCCGCTTCACCCTGTTCACCGACAGCCCCATGTCCGGTACGGCAGGCAACTTCAACGGGAACCCGCGATTCACCGATGCGGCCAATTTCGACTTCTCCCTTCAGCCCGATTCGGACGCGATCGACCGCGGCGAAGCACTTGCAGGCCCCCCCTTCTCCGACCTTTTCGGACATCGGCGCGCGATCGATGGAAATGGCGACGGCTCGGCGCTTCCCGATGCGGGTGCGCTCGAATTCGCCTCCCCGGAGGCGCCTTCGATCATCCTCCCCATCCTCGCGACGGCCGCAGAGCGGTTTCAGGGCCTCGCCTTGGCAAACGCCTTCGCGCCGGCGCGCGACCCGGATCAAACAGCTCCCCAGGGACACCAAGGCGATGCAACCCAGGTCGGGGTGCAGGGCTACCGGATCGACGGGACTCCCTTCGGCCCGCTTTTCGAGACCTCGATCGAGTCGGGTAGCCAAGTTTCGTTTCTCCTCGCCGACGAGCTGGGACAGCTGGAGAACGGGTGGGTCGAAATTCGTCCTTCCAACCCCGACTTGATGAGTTTCACCTTGTCAGGCACCAACCAGTTGGACTTCCTTGACGGGTCGCAGTTGGCAGGAGCGACTTCGACGCAGCTGGTCCTTCCCGAAGTGCGCAACACCGCTCAGGAGAACACCGAAATCTTCGTGGTCAACCCCCACGACTCGCCCTTGAGCGTTCTTGTGGAATGGCATCAACCCGGGCAGACACTCCAGCAAACCGTTGCTTTGCCGGCCCGGGGTTCGCTGTCCTCCGGCATCCAAGAACTTTTCCCGAACGGCCCAGCGACTCAGTCCGCCGGGACTCCTTCCGGCTATCTGACCCTGTCGGCGAACAGCCCACTTTTCGCGATGGAGCTGTTCGGAGGACAGAACACCCGGGCAGGGCTTCTGGCTCTGGACGGGAATGGCACAGTGACCGATCTCTACGGCGCCCAACTTGCCTCGACGCCCCAGATCGAAACGGTAATCAACCTGATCAACCTGGGTGAGGAGACGGAGGTTGCACTCACTGCGCGAAACGAACAGGGTGTCGCCGTCGGGACTCAGGTGACGGTCAGCCTGGCGGCGGGCGAACAATGGAAAAGGGGCGCCGCTGCCGCCTTCGAATTGGAATCGGACTTGGTGGGTTGGCTGGAAATCCATTCGCTCGGCGGCTCCCTGGTGGGCAACGTCGCCTACGGAGACCCCGAGAACCGTTTCCTCACCGCCCTGCCCCTGCAAGCCCGAGGCGCACGCGAATTCGTCCTCAGCCACGTCGCCGAAACCGACCAGATTTTCACCGGCCTGACGATACTCAACGCCACGTTCGAGCCAGCCCTGGTGAGTATCGAAGTCTTCAAGAGAGACGCCCAAGGGGTGGAACGAATCGGCCAGGCCCTGCTCGACTTGGAGCCCGGAGAAAAGTCGGCTCGCCTGCTGTCGCAGATCGTCCCCAACCTGCCGGAACTGAGGGGCGGCTTCATCCGCGTTCGCTCCAACGTCGAACTCTTCGGCTTCGAGATCTTCGGCGACCAGACACTCCGGTACCTGAGCGCGGTCCCGCAGCAGGTGGTGGTGCATTAGGGGC
>JBFGHF010000307.1:0-5472 GCA_041578355.1 Acidobacteriota bacterium | reverse complement strand
CAAGGATGCTGGCGTTCCAAGCGTCCCGAAACTTTTTCGACACCCACTGACGCGCGCGGCTCAGTCCTAGCGCTTTCAACCTAGTTTGAAGCAGGCGCAAGACTCAAGCGGAAACCTGACAGACACTCAAAAAGTGCTCACAGGCGCTCACGGGGCGGGCCGCCTGACCTTTACGCTGACTGCATACCGCTAAACGCTTACCGCTTACCGCTGACTGCCTGGATTCAGGCTGTCGGCAAAGCGACAAGGGTGGCGGGCGGTAGAGCCGAAGTGTCCAGCTGCGGTTTTTTTTCGGAGCGCAGCCTGGAAGGCCGGGATCCGGTCTGCCGTCAGTTGGCGTTTTCGAAAACGGCAAGCGACGGGGGGCGCTCTTTCCGCAGGCGCTGCGAGACCAGCTCCACCTCCCGGAAGACTCTGAGGAAGTTTTCGCGGGCGAGTTTGCGGAGGTTCTCGTCGCTCCAGCCGCGGCGGATCAGCTCGGCGAAGAGGTCGGGGTATTTGGAGACGTCCTCCAGACCCTGGATCAGTTCGGATTCTTCCTCGGCGCCATAGTAGTCGGCGCCGATACCGACGTGGTCGAATCCGGCGACGCGGGCGATGTGGTCGATGTGATCGGCGACGTCAGCCAAGGTGGCCCGCGGCGGCGGTCCTTTCTCGGCGGCGTATCTGCGGTTGACCTCCTGCCACTCGGCATTGGTCGAGGCCTGGGCGAGCAGCGGGAAGAGACCATCCGCCCAAACACGCGCCGGCTCGGAAACGAAAGGAGGGACAAAGGCGACCATCACCACACCACCGTTTTCGGGGATGCGTTGCAGAATCGGGTCGGGGACGTTGCGGGCGTGATCCGTCAGGGCGCGCGCCGAGGAGTGGGAGAAGATGACCGGCGCCTCGCTGGTATCGAGGACGTCGCTCATGGCTGCCGGCGAGACGTGGGAGATGTCGACCATCATCCCCAGCCGGTTCATTTCACGGACCACTTCCTCGCCGAATTTCGAGAGGCCGTCGTGAAGCGCTTCGCCCGTGGCCGAATCGGCCCAATCGTTGCTGTTGAAGTGGGTGAGCGTCATATAGCGGACGCCCAGGTCGTAGTAGGCGCGCAGGGTGCCCAGCGAGTTGCCGATGGTGTGCCCTCCTTCGATGCCCAGCAAGGAGGCGATTCGCCCACGGCGGCGCTCCTGTTCGATGTCGAAGACGCTGGTGGCGAAACCGAGATCGTCGGGGTACTTGGCGATGATGCGGCGGGCGATGTCGATCTGTTCGAGCTGGGCGCGCATGGCTTCGAAGGGGCTCAAGGAGCTGGGCACGTAGACCGACCAGAACTGGGCGCCGACCTTGCCCTCGCGAAGCCGGGGGAGATCGGTGTCGAACTTGGCGCGGACGGAAATGTCGTATCCCTCGACGTCGCGGCCCAGCTTTTCCCGAATCACCCAAGGCAGGTCGTTGTGTGTGTCGAGGATGGCGGATTGGGCGAGCAAGGCTTTGGCGCGGTCGAGGGGGTCGGGGGAAGGGGGTGTGGAGGAGCAGGCAACCATGAGTAGCAGAGCCAGGCAGATTCTGTTTTTCTTCATTGGGTGGAGTCCTCGGTCTTGCGCTTGCCGCTTACTGCTTGCTGCTTTTCTTCTGCCTTGGTTCTTTGGCCCTGTTCGATATTGGCCCTGTTTTGGACTGGCGCATTCGATCTTGTGGGAACTCTCTCAATTCTCGTGTTCAACTGCGCAATATCGAACAATGCCGACACCCAGGATCCGATCCAAGTCTCAATGCTCAACAGTGCCAATATCGAACACACCAATGAACCAAGTTCCTCCCGCCGTAAGCCGAAAGACGGAAGCCGGAAGACGGAAGCCGGAAGCCGGAAGACGGAAGACCTCCCCTACACCAACAACTTCTCCACCAGCCTCCCGTGGACGTCCGTCAGTCGATGGTGCCTCCCCTGGAACTTGTAGGTGAGGCGTTTGTGGTCGACTCCCAGGACGTGGAGGATGGTCGCCTGCAGGTCGTGAACGTGGATGGGATCGGAGACGATGTTGTAGCAGAAATCGTCGGTCTCGCCGATGCTGATCCCGCTCTTGATGCCCCCGCCGGCGAGCCACATGGTGAAGCAGCGCGGATGGTGATCGCGGCCGTAGTTGTCTTCTTTGAGCGTTCCCTGGCAATAGATGGTGCGGCCGAATTCTCCTCCCCACACGACCAGGGTGCCCTCCAGAAGGCCTCGCTGCTTGAGGTCCTGGATGAGGGCCGCCGAGGCCTGGTCGACGTCCTGGCACTGCAACTGGATGTCGCGCGGAAGGTCGTTGTGCTGGTCCCAGCCGCGATGGTAAAGCTGAACGAAACGGACATCCTGCTCGGCCAGGCGGCGGGCCAGCAGGCAATTGGCCGCGTAGGTCCCGGGCTTCTTCGAGTCGGGGCCGTAGAGCTCGAAGGTGGATGCGGGCTCGTCGGAGAAGTCCATCAGCCGGGGCAGAGCGTCCTGCATCCGGTAAGCCAGCTCGTACTGGGCGATGCGGGTCTCGATTTCGGGGTCGTTGAACTCGTCGTGGCGGATGCGATTGAGCTTTTCGACCGCATCGAGCATGGCACGGCGGCGTTGCCGGCTGATGCCGGGCGGATCCGAAAGGTAGAGCACCGGATCGCCGCTCCCGCGGAACTGGATGCCCTGAAATCGGGAAGGCAGGAATCCGGCGCCCCAAAGCCTGGAGAAGAGGGGTTGCTGATTGCCCAGCGCCCGCCCTTGCGACACCAGGACGACGAAGGCGGGGAGGTCGCGGTTCTCGCTGCCCAGTCCGTAGCTGATCCAGGACCCGAAGCTGGGGCGTCCCGGCTGCTCGCTGCCCGTCTGAAAGAAGGTGATGGCCGGGTCGTGGTTGATCGCTTCGGTGTGCATCGACTTGACGATGGCGATGTCGTCGACGATTTTGGCGGTGTGAGGGAGTAGATCGCTGATCCAGGTTCCCGACTCCCCGTGTTGGCGAAACTGGAACATCGGCGCCACGACGGGGAAGGAGTCCTGTCCGGAAGTCATCCCGGTGATGCGCTGCCCCCGCCGGATCGAGTCGGGCAGCTCGGTGCCGTGAAGGTCCCTGAGCTTGGGCTTGTAGTCGAAAAGCTCCATCTGCGAGGGTGCGCCCGACTGGAAGAGAAAGATGGCACGCTTCGCCTTGGGAGCGAAATGGGGAAGCCCCTGCAGGCCCGGAGGGCCCTTTTCGGCGGCGACGAGGAGATCGTTTTCCAGCAAGGACGCCAGGGCCGCCACTCCCAGGCCGGTGCTGGTCCGCGAGAAGAACTGGCGGCGCGTCATCAAGCTGCGATAGCGTTCCAAAAAGTCCATCGTCTATTCTCGGGTGATGGCCTCGTCGAGATTGAGAATGATCCCGGCCAAGGCGGTCCAAGCGGCGAGGTCGACAGCCGCCAGGTCTTGGGGCGCAGGTGAGTTGCCCACCGCAACAAAGTCGGAAGCCGCCGCCGGATCTGCCTGGTAGGACTCGAACTGGGCTCGAAAGCCGTCTCGGAGCAGCCGCAGCTCCTCGGGGTCCGGACTTCGAGCCGTCGCCAGGCGAAAGCCGTAGCCGATTCTCTGCTCGGTCCGATTGCCCCCTTCCCGCATCATCCGCTGGGCCAAAGACCGTGCCGCCTCCACGTAGGTCGGATCGTTCATCAGGACCAGGGCCTGCAGTGGAGTGTTGGTGCGGGCGCGGCGGATGGTGCAGACCTCGCGGTCGGGTGCGTCGAAGGCGAGCATGGCCGGGGGAGGGACGGTCCGCTTCCAGAAGGTGTAGAGGCTGCGCCGGTAGAGGTCCTTCTTGCGGCTGACCGGATAGCTCTGCGCCGAGTATTCCTTGCCGAAAGCGAGCTCTTCCCAGAGGCCGGGGGGCTGGGGTGGGAAGACGCTGGGGCCGCCCATGGCCGGATCGAGCAGGCCCGAGACCGCCAGCGCGGAATCGCGGATCGTCTCGGCGGGAAGCCGCAGCCGGGAAGCCCGCGCCAAAAGTCGATTCTCGGGATCGAGTTCGAGCAGTTGCGGAGTCGTGCGCGAGGACTGCCGATAGGTGGCCGAGGTGACGATGGTGCGCAATAGTTGCTTGACGTCCCAGCCGCTTTCGACGAACTCCCTGGCCAGCCAGTCGAGCAGGAGGGGATGACTGGGCAGTTCTCCCTGCGAGCCGAAGTCCTCCACGGTCTTGACGAGAGCCACCCCGAAGAACATCTGCCAGTAGCGGTTCACCGTGACCCGGGCGGTGAGGGGATGATCGGGCTGCAGTAGCCAGCGCGCCAGGGCAAGGCGGTTTGGCGGGCCCTCTTGCGCCAGCGGCGGGAGCACGGCGGGGACTCCAGGCGTCACTTTTTGGTCCGGTTGGGCGTAGCTTCCCCGTTTGAGGATGAAGGTGTCGCGCGGCTCCTCGGCTTCGGCCATCACCATGGCGGTGGGGATCTCGTCGTTGAGCGCTTTTTGCCGGCGTTTCAGGTCTTTGAGGTCGAGGTGGGCCTTGCGAAAAGAGGGACGGGCGTCGTTTTCCAAGAAATAGTCGCGCAGCAGAGCTTGCTGTGCCTCGGTTCGATTCTTGGGACGGATCAGGAGGATTTCCCGAGCCGGCTGAACCCGGGCCAGCTGACGAATCTCCTCGGGCGCGATTGCCCGGCGGTAGAGACGAAGATCCTCGATCCGCCCGCTGAAGGGTTCGCCGCTGGTCTTGCGCGCGACGTAGAGTCTTTCCCCGCCGCCGAACGATCCGCTCAGCGAGTCTTTCAAGGTCTTGGTCGCGGCGGGGTTTCCGTTAACGTGGATGCGCACTCCGGAGCCGGTTCCCGAACCGTCGGAAACGATTGCCAGATGGTGGAATTTGCCGCGCCGCAACTTCTCTGGCGTGCAGACGACCAAGGCCTTTTCCGGCCAGGACTCAACCAGGCGCAGGCAGGGGCTGGAGGCGAAGACGATCGTGCCGGGCAGGACCTCCGAATTCTGGAAGAAGATTTCGTAGCCGCGCCAGGCCTGCGACTCGTCCATGCGCGAAAGAAGCGAGTTCTCTCGGTGGGGGCCGGGCCGAACCCAAAGTGCGATTGAAAAAGCGTCGCCGCGGTCGAGGGGGAACACGTCGCCCAAATCCAAAGGAGTCTCGCCGTCCAGGTCGGCGGCTTGGCCCGCTTTTCCTTCCTTGAAGGCGAGGTAGTCGCTGCCCGCCGCGGCGTGTCGATAATTGCCGCTGGTGTCGGCCAGATTCCCGTCGAATTCGTAGTGGGCCTCCAACCCCTGGCGGGCCGGAGAAGGCAGCCGCGACCTGGCAGTGCGACTCCAGCTCTCGAGCAGCGCTTCGATCTCATCCTCGGGGAGGAGCTTCTCCACCTCGGCGATTGCAGCTTTGAGCTCCTCCTGCTCACGGGCTTGGGAGGGACTGGGGATCTGCACCACTGGCTCGGCGTTGCCTTCTCTGCCGTCGAGTCCTTTCTCGGAGATGGTGTTGAAGAAGGCGAAGAACT
>JBFGHF010000306.1:0-5476 GCA_041578355.1 Acidobacteriota bacterium | reverse complement strand
CGATTTCGATCTGGTAGTCGTCGAGCCTCGCCGCACCTACCTTCCGGGGTCGGAAGCCCAAAGATTCGAGTAGAGTCGCGTCCATGTAGAGCCCGTAGAAAAAGACGCGTGTCGACATGTTGCGTGCGCCACCTTACGGCCCTATTAGGATCCCGCGTTTGCCGCTCAAGATCGACCTGTTCGTGAACTTCCCTCCGGCCTCGAAGGACCGGATTCCTTCGAATCCTCTTCCGAGACCGGCGCGTGCTTGATGTAGAGGTCGCGCTTTGGGTAGGGAATCTCGATTCCCTCCTCATCGAATCGGTTTTTCACCTTGTCGGTCAACTGATCTTCGATGGCTCGGCGTTTTCGAGCGTCTTCGAGCCAGACGCGGGCTTCCAGATCGACAGCGGAATCACCGAAGCGGCGGATGATCACAACCGGCTCGGGAGACTGCTTGATCCCTTCGATCTCGCGGGTCACCGCCAGAATGATCTCCTTCGCCTTGTGGGCGTTGGCGTCGTAGGAGATGCCGATGGGGACGCGCAGCCGAATATCCGTCCCCGAAGCCGTGTAGTTGATGATGTCGCGCTGCATGATCTCGTTGTTGGGAATGATGATCACGATGTTGTCGGGAGTCCGGATCTTGGTCGCTCGGAGCCCGATCTCCATCACGTCGCCCCAGGTGGAGCTGTTCTTGGGAGCGTTCCAGAGCTCGATCCGGTCGCCCACTTGAAAAGGGCGATCCAGAATCAGCAGCACCCCGGCGATCAGATTGGAAAGCGTATCCTTGGCGGCGAAGGAGAGCGCCAAGCCGGCCACTCCCGCCCCTCCCAACAAGGGCGTGATCTGGATTTCCAGCACCTGCAGCGCCATCAGCGCTCCGATCCCCACGATCAGAAACTGGACAAAGCGATTCATCAGAGGCAACGCCGTGTCGTCCAGCTTGGTGGTCGTCCTGGGGACGATCTTCTCCTCGGCGATCTCCAAAAGATCGGTTACGAAACGACTGATGGGGAAGGAGAGAGCGAGAACCCAAAGAGCTTTGACGTAGGGGGCGAGAAGACTCGGTTCCGGCGCCTGGCCGGGGTCGGGCTCGGCGGTCCACACCTCGATCAGCCGCACCACCGTCCAGAACCCGATCGATAACAAGGCCACACGGCGCACCACCAGCAGGATGGCGTCGTCGAGCTCGGTTTCCGTACGGGAGACCAGGTGGCGGTGCAGGCGTCGCATGCCCCACCAGACGAACACCCAAATCACCAGCGCCAACACGATCAAGGCGGCAGTGTCGTCCAGGCGCGGCAACGCGTAGCTTTCGAACCATTCCCGGACTTCCTGCATGCTCAGGCCAAAATCAAGGCTGTCCATTTGCCGGCAGGCTAACAGAAGCGATTGTCCAATGTCGAGAGGAACGGCGAGGCTGAGCAGCCAGTCGGGCATTGGCCCGACGCTCTACCGGGAACCGGAGAACCCCGAACGCGCTTGACACCTCGGGCCGACCCTCTTTATAGTGATCGAGTTCCAGGTTCCTACCCCATTTTCCGTTCCCGTGGAGCGCGGCTTCTGACGTTTTTTGCTGGAACGCGTCTGGTACGAGAACCGCCGAATCCTGGTCGGGGTGGTGAAAAACCTCCTTCCCGACTTTCCCTGGGCCGAGGACATCCTCCAGGAAGCGTTCGCCAAGGTGGTCGCGGCGCGACGTCCCTTCCGAAATGAGCGGGAAGCGTTCAACTTCATCCGCAAGACTGTCGTCAACACGTCTCTCGAAGAACTTCGACGATCGGCCCGACGGCGCCGCTTAGGTCCCGTCGTCGCCGAGTGGACGAGACAGAGCCTTCAAACGGGCACTGTCGAGGATCCGCTCGCTCAGATGATTCGGGAGGAAGAACGAGAAGAAAAGCGTTCGCTGATCAACGAAATCAGGGACTCCCTGGCGGCCCTGCCAGTTGAGCAGAGAGAGGCGATCGAGATCGTCTTCAAGCGTCGAAACGCCGTCCTGGCCACTTGCAAACGGCGCGGGTTGGCTTATTCCACGGTGCGCAGCCGGATGCTGGTGGCGGTAGACCGAATTCGAAAGGACCTCCGCCGCCGAGGCGTTTTCATGAATCACGGGAAGGAGTGATGGCGAGACAATGTGATCCCACTGTCCTGCTGGAGTTCTTGCAGGACGACATGAGCCCCGAAGAGACCGCTCATCTGATCGAGCATCTGGAGAGTTGCGCCGAGTGCCGGGAGCGGCTCCAGGTAATGGCCGGACTGGCCGCTCTGGACCGGATCGAGGCTGTGCCGCCGAGCGGTGCGAGCTACGGCAAGATCGGCCTCCTTGCGGCAGGGCTCTTGATCGCCCTCCTGCTGACCGTGGTGTACAGAGAAGCGCCCGGCCCCCGGTTCTCCGAGATCGCCACCAACCGCCCCTTTCCCGTGTTTCCACTACAAACCAGGGCCACGGAGAGTGCCGCGTTGAGCAATGCCCTGGAACGATACGCCGAGGGGGGCTATGGCGAGGCCGAGCGACTCCTCGCCGCTTTCCCCGACCATCCCGACGCCCTCTTTTTCAGAGGGGTTTCCCTCTACTTTCTGGAACGGTTCGAGGAGGCCGTGTCCGTTCTGGAAGAAGCGGGGGCGTCCGGAGGGGAGTGGGAGGAACCCGCTGCCTGGTACCGCGCCAACGCTCTGCTTCGCCTCGGCGCGACCGATCGAGCCCGCCAGGCCCTCCAGCGGTTGGCCCGTTCCCCTGGCAGCTACTCGAACCAGGCCGAGGAGATCCTGCAACGGCTGGCAGAGGCGGTTCCCGATTAGCCGAGACGGTTGCACAACCGGTGCGAGGCGCACCTCTCGCAGGCACTCGAAAGCGGCCCAAGACCAGGAGAGCGGAACATGCAGCGTGCGGACGGTCCGGAAATCAGTTTCAGGTGGAGACACTTGGGGTTGGCGTGGCTCCTGGGGATGGCGGGACGCATCCTGATTGCCGCCGCACCCCTCCCGTCGCCTTTGGACCTGCATCAGGAAGTGCGCAGTTTGCTGGTCGATCGAAAAGATCCGCGTGCTCTCGTGGAGCAGTGGCAAAAAGCGGCGGGCGATCACTCGTTCGACAGTTATCTGGCGCCCTCCGATCGCTTGCGCGAAGCTCTTCTGCTTCAAGCCCGGGCGGTCGACCTTTGGGAGGCCAGCGAACACCGGGAGGCGCTCCGACTCTACCAGTCGGCACAGCGTGTCCTGGAAAAAGAAAGCTCTTGGAGCGAGGTGGCGTTCTGCCTCTACTATCAAGGCGAGATTCTCTCTGAGCAGGAACGCTGGGCGGAAAGTCTGCCCTTGATCGAGCATGGACTCCGCGCGGCAGGGCGAAATGCCCTGCCACGGCCTTATCTGGAAGGCCTTCTTCATCAAAGCAAAGGATACGCGCTTTGGTTCCTCGACCAGCTTCCAGCCAGCGTCGAAGCCTTCGGCCGCACGCAGCAAGCCTGGGAGACGATCGGATTCGGGCCTGGAATCACCACTTCCTGGAACAACCTCGCCGTGCTCTACGAAGAGCTCCGGCTGGACCCCCAAGCAGAGCGGAGTTACCGGAAGGCCCTGGCGAGCTTGGAGCTCGCAACTCCCCCCGAGATCCAGCTTCAGCTTCACACCAACCGTGCCCTCTTCCTGCATCAGGCGGGAGACGAGTCGGGCGCCCAGGCTCAAATGAAAAAGGCGGCGGAATTCGGAGATGCCGGTTCTCTCGAGATGCTCTTGTTGCGGGCGCGCCTGCAGCCGTGGCCCGGATGGCGTCGCCAGATCGAGGCAGCCGCGGTCCATTCCCACTCGCAGAGAATCGACCGGGCCTTGCTGTTGGCCGGCAAGGCGACCGATTCCGCTCAGGCGCGGCACTGGTACCAGATCGCCTGGCGTAGCAGCCAGAAAGCCGGTCAACACGCCCAGAGGAAGGTCGCCCTGGCCTTCGGAGAGTGGCTTGAGTTGCAGGGCGGACTCGGTGAGGCCCTGTCCCTTTATCGGGCCGCCCTGGCCCGGAAAAGGGTGTCGGGCGTGGCTTTTCCTTATTCACGAGCGCTCTCGCCGCTCCTCGACGGAGAAGTGCGGATTCTGGTGCGCCAAGGCCGTCACCGGGAAGCGAGGCGGCGCATCCACGCTCAGGCGGCCGACCGATTGCGTCGGGCAGCCCGGGTCCGGTGGTCGTCGAAGCCTTCTTCGGCCATCACCGATCTCGATCCTCTGACCGAAGCGGCACGGTTGGAACGGGAGTCCCTCTCCGAGGCTCCGGTCGATCGCGTTCCGGGTCGGCCTGTCGCGGCCACGGCGGGCTATTCGGTGTTGGAGATGTGGCCGGAAGGGAATCAGGTGTTTCTGTGGATCGACAGTCACGGCGGCTCTCGATTCAGCCAGTTCGCCCTGCAGCG
This sequence comes from Acidobacteriota bacterium, assembly GCA_041578355.1. Lineage (GTDB taxonomy): Bacteria > Acidobacteriota > UBA6911 > RPQK01 > JANQFM01 > JBFGHF01. Next base: position 1,100 of record JBFGHF010000306.1, on the reverse strand, counting down.
TCCGGTGACTCAGGTGGTGGCGGATCTGGTGGGAGAATTCTACCGAGCCGGCGACCGGCTGCCGAGGCCACCGTCGAAACGGGTGCAGATGGAACTGGGAGTCCCTCTGCTGCAGGTCCTCTCCAAACAGCCTCTGGAGAGTTCGCTGCTGATCGTGGCCCACAAGGAGCTGCAACCACTGCCCCTGGAGATGCTCCGCGACGGCGCAGGTCGCTCCCTCGATTCCCATTTCCGTTTCAGCTACCTCCCCTCGCTGAAAGCCGGAGGGTTTGTCGGAAAAAGAGATGATTCCCCACCCATTCTGGTCGTTCCCGATTCGATCGACCCCACGACGAATAGCGAGGCCGACGCTCTGGGCAGGAGATTCCCGAGACTCATCACGTTGAAAGGACTGGCACTGCCTGATCCGGTCCAATCGAGGTGGATGCACATTTCTTCTCATTTTCGGCTGGAACCTGATTTCTGGCCGGCCTCGCGCTTCTGGGCGGGGGGAGAGACTCTCGATCTGGGGGTCTTTTTGCAGCGGAAGTTCGCTCTCAGATTGCTTTCCATTGGAGCCTGCGACGTGGCCAACGCCTACACGATGCATTCCCCCTACTGGTTCGGCCTGGCCGAGTTGATACTGGCGCGACGTGTGGAATCGATTCTGGTCAGCCGCTGGAAGTTGGACGAACTGAGCGCCCGGATTTATGTCGACTTTTTCGATCGGGCAAGTGCGGGCGTTCCCATGGACCAAGCACTCAACCTCGCCCGGCGTGATTTTCAAGGCTCCACCCTGACCCGGGGCAAGAACCGCGTCACGGGAGAACACCCCTTCTTCTGGGCCGGGATCACGTACATCGGGCGGCCGGGGTCGACGCTCTATGATGCCGGGGAAAGCGATCGGGGCACGGCCCTGGTGGTCCTGATCATTGTTCTGCTGATCGTCGCTTACTCGCTGGTGCGCCTGATCATCTCTTCGAGGCGGCGTCGGCCCTGACTGGAACAAGCCCACCCTTCGCCGGAGCGCTCGGCATCGGGACCGCCTGCCTCTCCCACCGAGTATCAGAACGAGATATCGGCAAAAGCATGTAAGATGTGATGCACATAGCGGCCTGTGT
>JBFGHF010000305.1:0-5497 GCA_041578355.1 Acidobacteriota bacterium | reverse complement strand
TTGTTGGGTGCGGTTCCGGGCTGCAAAAGAGCCAAGCCGTTCAGGGCTTGGCGGCCCGGCAGTTCGACGATCCTCTTCGAATCGATCGTCTTGCTGATCTGGCTCCGATTGGTCTCCATGAGCACGGCCTCGGCGGAGACTTCCACGGTCTCCATGCTTCCGGCCGGCCTCAGCATGAAATCGACCGTTGTTTCCACCGAAACGGAAACGACGATGCGTTCGTGGGTGACCGTTTCGAAATCGGCCATCGCCGCAGCCACCGAATACTCCCCACCGGGAAGAGCGGTGATGCGGAAGAAGCCCGCGTCGTTGGTGATGGTCTCTCGGATCAGACCCGTCGCCAAGTTGGTCACCTTGACGTCCGCACCCGGGATTCCCAAGTTCGTCGAATCCCGGACGCTTCCGGCTACGGAACCATAAATGGTTTGCGCCAGGACCGGCGGCTGCAGGATGAGCAGGGCCGCCAAGACCCCAAACAGTCCCAGCGTCGGGATGTTCACACACTGTCTTTTCATGTCTACCTCCCAAGCAACTGCTTGAAGCAGAAAACGCGACAGTATTGATAAGGAGCGGGGGGAGGCGCCTGGAGACGGCGCATCCGCGCCGTCGGGAGCCACAAGTTCTTCGGCTGTCCTCCACTCCATTCCATCGCCAAAGATAGTGCAAGAAATATGCCAATTCCCGGGATCTGCAGCCCGGCTGAAAACCATTGATCCGATTTGGGTAAGGGACTGGCCTCCCGTCGGTTTTGGTGGGTGGGGCGGCTGCCATTCAGTTTCTTGAATCGAGCGTCCAAAAATTCGAAGCAAGCCTCCGGGAAATGCAGGCGAGCAGGGCCTTTTCGAGGGGGTTGAAAGCCACGCTGCGGCGTGAGAGGCGAGCGCTTCGAGGCCGGGACTGGCTCGGCGGAGGCGCTCGGGAACGAACCAAGGTCGGCTCGGCGACTTCCCGATTCAATCGATTCGCTTATTTCGGGCGCCGGAACCGAACTCAATACGGAGAATCTTCGTTGATCAAACCGACAAAGCCATGAACTTGAAAGAAATCGCGCTCTCCCTTCTCTTTTTTCTGACCGCTACGCCTTCCGCCTGGTCGGAGCTCTCTCAGCCGCAAAGGTCGGACGAGACGATCAATCTTCAGTACTTTCCCAAAGAAACCACGCGCTCCGAGTTGATTCCTCAAATGCGGCAGTTTTCTTTTGCCTTGGGGGTGGCCTGCACTCACTGCCACGGGACCGAGGAGCAAACCGGTTTCGATCTCCGGGGTGTCGATTTCTCGCTCGATATAAAGCCCGCCAAGTCGAAGGCGCGCCAGATGCTGCGCATGGTGGATGAAATCAACGGCAACCTGCTCTCCAAGATCCCCCAGAGCGAGCTCAGTCTGAAGGTCTCCTGCTTCACTTGTCACTCCGGCATTCCACTGCCTGAGATGATCGAGGCCCGGGTCTTGCGAAAGATCGAGAAGGAAGGCCTGGAGGCCGCCATCGAGGACTATCGGTCGCTCCGCCGCAATTACGAAGGAAGTGCCGCCTACAACTTCAAAGAGCAGCCGCTGGTGGAGGCGGCTTCCGAACTGCACGCAAAGGGAAAGTTCAAGGAGGCGCTGGCCATCAGCGAACTCAACCTGGAGTTTCATCCCGACTCCGGTCAATCCAAGTTTCGGTTGGCCGAAGCCTACTTCGAGACCGGCGAAAAGGAGAAAGCCCGCAAGCTTTACGCCGAACTGCTCGAAGCCAATCCCAACGACCGGAGGGTCAAGCGGCGGCTTGAAGAGCTCGACAATCGTTGATGCCCTTCACTGCCGTATCCAGACGGGGCCGCAGACCCTTGGAGTGCGGCGGCTTGCCGCCGCTTTGTCTTCTGCAGAGCAAAGGAACGACGAGATTCGGGAAAGCGGGAGCAAGCCCCCGCACTCGCGCGTCCATGAACGCGCATTGTCAGGAGGGTGAAAGTCCCTCCCGGGTCATAGCTCTCCGGGCCCGTAACCGAATGTTACTGCGTCGCCGCGAGGCGGGGTGGGGGGCACAGGAGGTGAGCAACCAGTCCGTACGATAAGGAACTCGATTCGGCCAGGTGTCTCAGCGAGCCTGCGAGTGAATGGCGAAGCTCGATCCGCAAGGACGGTCTGTCGGCTGCATGGGTAGCTGTCAAAGCCAGAGAGACGGGACGTCGGGTGGTTGGAGACGGAATGGTTGCAGAAGGCAATGCGACGAGAACATGGAGAGGCCTGCCGATCCGGGAGAGGTGAGGCAGGAGTCCGAGCCCGCATAGTAGCGAAGAAGGGCCTGTAACGGGCCTGGATGCGAAGGCAGGGCAGGAAGGTGGATGAGTGAAGGACGTACCGAACGAAGAGAGACCGGCGACAGTGCCCGAGGCTAAACAAGCCGGAGAAGCCGAGAACCGATGGTGCTGGGTGGAACGGGCGGTATGGACGGAACGCATGTTGAAAGCCCTGGAAACGGGGGTGAAAGGAGGAGTCTGGTTCAGCTTGATGGACAAGGTCTACAGCCTGCGCAATCTGAGAGCGGCGTTTGCGAAAGTGAAAGCCAACCGGGGAGCGGCGGGAGTGGACCATGTGACGGTCGAGCACTTCGAAAAGCGACGGGACGACAACCTGGAGAAGTTGAGCGAGGATCTGCGAGAAGGAAGGTACCGACCGCAGCGTATTCGCCGCCGCTGGATTCCCAAAGCGGGCCGAGCGGAAAAACGCCCCCTGGGCATTCCGACGGTGCGGGACCGGGTGGTGCAGACGGCGTTGCGCAGCGCGATCGAACCGATCTTCGAGAAGACCTTCGCCGACAACAGCTACGGGTTTCGACCGGGAAGAGGGTGCAAAGACGCTCTGCGGCGAGTGATGCAGATCCTGAAGTCGGGCAAGTACTGGGTGGTGGATGCGGATATCCGCAGCTACTTCGACCGGATCGACCACAAAAGGTTGATGGACGAGGTAGGCCGTCAAGTCGCCGACGGAAGGGTACTGCAGCTGATCGAGAGCTTCCTCGGCCAGGAAGTCCTGGAAGAGATGAAGAGCTGGAGACCCGAACAAGGGTGTCCCCAAGGAGCGGCGATCAGTCCCTTGTTGGCCAACATCCACCTGAATCCGCTGGACCACCGGATGACGGAGGCGGGCTATGAAATGGTCCGCTACGCCGACGACTTGGTGGTGATCTGCGAGACGCAGCAACAAGCCGAGCAAGCCTTGGCCGTGCTGCAACAGTGGATGGAGTCGAAGGGGCTGCAACTGCACCCGCAAAAGACCCGAATCGTGGATCTGCACGAGGAAGGCTTTGACTTTCTGGGATACCACTTCCGGGCGGGCAAGCCGGGCTTGCCGAGGATCGTGAAGTGGCCCCGGAAAAAGAGCATGAAGAAACTGCGAGACAATCTCAAACCCTTGACCAAGCGAGCCAACGGCCGCAGCCTGGAGGCGATCATCGATCTGCTCAACCCGAAGCTGTCGGGCTGGTTTGAGTACTTCAAACACAGCAACCGACGAACCTTCGAGCACGTTGACAGGTGGGTGCGCGGCAGGTTGCGGGCCATTCTTCGCAAACGCAAGGGACTGAAGGGCCGCAGCCGCGGCGCCGACCATCAACGCTGGCCCAACACTTTTTTCCACGAGCGGGGGCTGTTCTCCTTAACCGCAGCCTTCGACTCGTCGATTCAATCCTCTTCGAGGTGAACCACCAACTGGAGAGCCGGTCCCGGGAAAACCGGACGGCCGGTTCGGAGGGAGGGGCGCCGGGAAATCAACCGAGCGTCCCTACCCCTAGCAAAGAAGGGTCCCGGGCAGCAGGCCCTCGAGAACGCAGCTCCGAGGGTCGCGATCCGGTCACCGGCGGGTTTGAGACGGCTAGTGATCGCCCACCAAATCGAGCAGCGTCAGCGCCAGGACTTTGGTTGTGTCCAGCAGGTCCTCGACTTCGCAGTACTCGTCGGGCTGGTGGGCCATCTCCAGGATTCCGGGCCCGTAGGCGACGCAGTGGGCGACGCCCGCCCTCCCGGCGACGTGTTTCTGATCGTAGGTTCCCGGGCTGGCGACGAGTTGGGCGTCCTTGCCGGTCACCTGGCTTACGGCGCGCCCCAGAGTGGCCGTTAGCGGCGAGTCGGGCGGTGTCAGGACCGGGTGAAAGAGGAGCAGGTCTTCGAGATCGTAGGCTCTGTCCGGGGTCCTTGCCGCCACCTTGGCAACCAAGTCGGTTATCTCCTGCTTGACGACGGCGAAGTCTTCCTCGATCAGGAACCTGCGATCGACGATGATCTCGCAGTGGTCGGGAACGCAGGGAGTCTGCCCCGACTCCCCCACTTGGCCACCCAGGATGGCATTGATGTTGAGACTCGCTTTCCGGGCCTCATCCGGGACTACCGGCATCTCCGTCTGCCGCAGCGCCAGCGTCGGGCTCAATTCCTTTCGGAAAGCCTCCAACAGGGGGGTTAATTGCTCGATGGCGTTGACCCCCAGAAAAGGCATGCTGCCGTGGGCGATCCGGCCCCGGGCGGTCACTTTGAACCAGTAGACTCCGCGATGGCCCACGCAGATTCGCTGGCGGCCGAAGGGCTCGGGGATGATCACGTAGTCGGTTCGGGTCGAGGAGATGTCGCCTTGTTCCGCCAACCAGCCCACACCCGCATAACCGCCGCTCTCCTCGTCCACGGTGGCGCTGATCTCGATACTTCCGCCTAGGCGTATGCCCGTCCGCCGCAGAGCCTCGGCGGCGAAGATGGCCGCGGCGATTCCCGACTTCATGTCCGAGCTGCCCCGCCCGTAGAGGCGCCCGCCGCGGACGGTGCCGGCGAACGGCGAGACCGTCCAACCCTGGCCGGGCGGGACCACGTCCATGTGTCCGTTGAGGTGGAGGCAGGGCCGGGGACCCTCGCCCGCGCGCTTTCCCACCACGTTGACGCGCGGGTGCTCGGGGGTGTGTTCGGGGCGGTCGTCGGGGACTCGGTAAGCCACCTCGAATCCAAACTCGCGGAGCTTGTCGCCGATCAGCGAGGCGCACTCCCGGTAGTTGGCCCCGGGTGGGTTGATGGTCGGCACCCGGATGAGTTCCGCGGCGAATTCCACCATCTCATCCGCGGCGGCGGACACTTCCCGGAGCAGGATGTCGGACAGTGCGCTTTGTTCGATCAACGTGCAACATGATAGGGCGTTTGGTAGCTTCTGAGAACCGAGGCGGTGCTGGCGCTGAGAAACGAATGGCCGGCTCCACCGAAGATGCGGTTTGAAAATGGAGCGCAGCCCGGGCTGCGCCCCGGTAGTCCGGAAGGGGTGCGATGGACGAGATGTTCCGGTTGGACGGGAAAACAGTTGCAGTGGTGGGGGCCGCCTCGGGCATCGGCAGGGCGGTCGCGGCCGGATGTGCAAGTCAGGGAGCGCAAGTTGCCTGCCTGGACGTCGACGCCCGGGGTGCCGAAGCCGCGGCGGCCCAGATCGGGCAGCAGGGCGGCCTCGCGACCTCCACCGGCCTGGATATTCGCGACGGCAAGGCGGTCAG
>JBFGHF010000304.1:0-5500 GCA_041578355.1 Acidobacteriota bacterium | reverse complement strand
GGCGCGATTGCCTGGACGTCGATCGTAGGCCAGCCGGGGAACCCGCCGGCCGACATGTTCGGCAGCAACCAGCAGATGCACTTTCTGTCTGCAGTCGACGACTGCAACGGCTCCCAGCACTCGGGCGACAGCCCGGTTGGCGGCTTTGTCGACCGCTCCTACAACATCAGCGGCGCAAGGACGGCCTACGTGCTGCAGATCTACAACAACGACGAGGAGATCTACGATCTGAAGAAAGAGACGCCGATCAACGTATCGCCGCCTCCCTTCGATCAGCCCACGGCGGTGTTGAAGATTCTGGTCGACTGTCTGCGAGTCTACGTGGGCACCGACACCAGCACTGCGGCTTCGCTGGCGGTGCAGGAGCTGCAGATCAGCGATCTGTTGAAGATCTTCGCGGGTGATGCGGACAATCCCAGCATTCCGGCCTTCCTCAACACGCGCGTTGACACCAACGACGCGTCGCACGGCTGGATCCGCTTCGTTCGCTGCAATGGTTTGGATGCCCAGGGCAACCCCAACGGTCCGCCCTGGGGAACCTGGGTCGAGCAGGACTTCGTCAACAGTCCGTTCGACGCCGGCACCAACGATCAGACGCTGCAGGCCAGCTTCGTCACCATCGCCATGAACACGGTTCGTGCCGGTGGCTTCGGAGCAGCCTGGTGGGCGCCTGCCGCGGCTTCCGATCCGGCTGTCTCGACTTCGGGCGATCCGACCCCGTAAGTCGCGCGGTCATAACAACAATCTGAAAAAGGGGGGAGGGCTTTGAGTCCTCCCCCCTTTTTCTTTTTTGGGTTAGAATAGGCGCTCTAATGGGGAGAGTCGGGTTCTTTGCGCTGCTATTTTTCTGCTCGTTGCTTTCGGGACCTCTCTGTCTCGAGCTTCGGGGGGCGGATCGAGTGACTCTCAACGAGCCTCACGCACCGCTCTTCACCGGCGAACTGCAGGGACAGATTGCCTCGGCGAGAAAAGGCGCCGAGCGGTTTGTCGCCTACACGTCGCTGCTGGAATCGGAAACCGCCATTTTGTTCCGCAGATACGACCCGGCGTCGCAACAGTGGGGCGAAGTCCAATGGGTTTCCTCGCCCGAGAACAGCTTCAACCGCTCACCTGACCTCTGGGTTGCCGAGGACGGTAGCGTTCACTGTGTTTGGGTGTCGAGAGGCCCTAAACGCGTCTATCAGGTGCATTACCGCCGCTTGGTCGCGAAGGGGGGCGGTTGGGGCGAGCCGAAAGTGTTTCCCGCCGGTACAGTGAGCCCTCGTCCCAGGCTGGGCGCCGCCGGCCGAGAAAGTCTTTACCTGTATTACTGGAGCCGTCCCGGGAAGGACGAATGGGGGAAGGTGTTCTTTTTTGGCAGCCGCGACGGGGGAGAGCAATGGGCTGAACTCGATCCCAATCTTCCCGGGAGAAAGGGCGAAGCTTCCAGTCCCCGCTTCGTGGCCAACGGGAAAGGCGAGGCGTTGCTGGCTTGGCTCGACCAGACGCCCGGTGTGACCTCGGTGGTGGTCAACCGCCTCTCGGAGGACGGCTGGTCCGGACCGCGGGTAGTCAGCGCCGGGACCGGTTTGTCGGCTTCTCGCCCGCGTTTGAAGCGAATCGGAGGCGATATTCTCTTGGCTTGGAGTTCCCAGTACCAGACTCCAGGGGGGCAGCAAACCCGGATCTGGTGGGACCGCTCCCGCGACGGAGGGCGGAACTGGCAGGGGAGTCGGCTTTTGCTGGAGGTCGCCGGACAAGTCGCGGACTACCAACTGGCGGGGGGGGCTGACGATCCAGGCATGCTTTGGATCGAGACGACCCGCGAACGCGCCGCAGTCATGGAGAAGCGTCTCGGGGAGAAAGAAGCGGAGGCGGAAGTGGTCTGGAATTCGGATCAACCGGCCTCCCTTTCCTGGTTGACCACGGAAAGCGAAGGAGAGCAGACGGTCGTTGCGGCTGCATACCGGCCAATCGACCAAGGTTACAGAGATCGGGATGTTCGGGGGAGGATTCTGATCCTGTCAAAGAGGAACGACGAAGGGCGCTGGAAAGCCCTCTTTGCCGAGGCGGAAGGCCGGCGGACCAACGCGACCGGCCCGACCGGACTCTTCGTCGATTCCTCGGGTTGGGCCGAGTTTTGCTTCACGGAGGTGACGGAACCCATTCACCACTTGGAGGCCCTGGACCGGTCCGCAAAAGCCGTTTGGAGCCGGATCCGCATCAGGAAAGCGGAAGCTTCGACGACGGAATTTTCCCCCGAATCGGGGAGTTTGAGGTTGCAACAATGAGAAATCGCTGTATTCATCGATTCTTGATCGCAGGTATTCTGGCTGCTCTGGTCTCCAACTCCGCCTGGGCCGGCCCGCCGGAGATTTCCGGGATTGGGGTCGTCCGGACGCTCAAAGAGATGGCGGCAATCCGGTTGAGCTTCATCGCCAGCGACCCTGACGGCGATGCCATCACCTACACCTGGGCCATGATCGACAACCCGATCGGCGACAAAGTGAAACTGGAAACGGCCGGCAGCAACAGCGCCACTCTCTCGCTCGATCAGGGCCCGTCCTTTCCCGCGCCTTCCTACAACGGATCCATCATTCGGATCAGAGGCCGCGCGACGGCCGGCGGTGAAACCGTCGAACACATCTACGAAGTCCCGGTCAACGGCGTCAACCGGGCGCCGATTCTGGACATAAGACCGAATTTCTCCGACGATGGCGAGCCCCTCAAGACAGGCGACTATATCGCTTTCGACGCCAGGAACAGCCGCGACCCCGACGGCAACGACGTTTCCTTTTTGTGGCAGGTCGAAGGCATCGGCGCCGGCAAAAACGGCGAAGGCGGCCGACCCATCAGTGCATCGCTGACCATCAACGGGCACTACAGCGACTACGCGACGCTCGGTGTGCCTCGCATGACTGCTCCGATGAGCATCCGCTTCGTCCTGCTGGTCGCCGATGGCTTGCACCGCATCGTCAGACGGTACACGGCGTACGTTCAGCCGGCGGCGGAGGAAGGGCCCAGGCGCGCGCCCAGGATCAGCCGCCTGGCGGCCAATCCCCCGCACGCCTCTTTCGGTCAACGGGTGACCCTGACGGCAACGGTCAGCGACGACCCCGGCGACACCTATACCAGTAGTTGGCTTCAACAGAGCACCACCGGCGAGCCCACGGTTCAGCTCAACAACGCCGGCACGACCTCCGCTTACTTCAATGCCCCCAACCAAGCCGGAACATATCGGTTCCGCTATACGGCCACCGACAATACCGGCCTCTCCGCCAACCAGACCGTTTCGGTTCAGGTCTCTCAGAATGGCGGCGGTGGCGGAACCGGCGGAGGCGGGGGCGGCGGTGGAGGTGGCGGCGGGCCGTCGACTCCCGGAACCGAAGGGATCGCTCCCGGACAAGTGGTTTGCGGCGATGCTGGAAACAGCCCGGCCGTGGCCACCGTGCCTCAGAAAGTGACCGCTCAGGGTGGATCGACATTCACCATAGCCGCGCTCAACGGCCGCGACCCGGACAACACGACGAATTTCATCGGAGGCGTGTTGATCTCCGGCGTCGACTATCTATGGACGTTGGTGGACGGCGGAGGAGTTTTGAATCCTGGCCATCTCTCGTCGGCCAATACCGCCAACCTGAGCGTGACCACCCCTACGGTGAGCCAGGAGAGAAACGCTTCGATTGCCCTTCTCATCAATGATCCGGCGGCCTGCGGAACGCGCTATACGGTGCAGTTGGTGATCCAGCCCCCGGCCTCTCCCGACCCGCCGCAAGAGCCCAACGAGGCGCCTCTGGCGAATCTGAGCTATCAGATGGGCTCGGCCCCGGCCACACCCATAGTCGGCGGCTCCGCCAATGTCAGCGTCGTCGCGCCCGCCACGGTTCGACTCGACGCGACCCAGAGCAGCGACAACGACGGCAGCATCGCCAACTACTCGTTCGTGCTCAATCAGCAGAACATCTCCAGCGGCGGCGTGGTGCTGTCCAACGTCTCCTCCGGCGTCCGAAACCTGCAAGTCCAGGCGGGGACCTCGGGGACGGCTGTGGTGACGGTCAGCGTGACCGACGACGACGGGGCCATCAGCAACACCATCGTCGTCAATTTTGTGATCGCCGAGCAGAATCTGAAGCCGATTCCGGATGTCAGCACCTTTGTCGGCGGCCGGCCTTTGGCCGCGCAAGAACTCGTCGAAGAGGGGACCTTGGTGCGTTTCGACGCGTCGGCGACACGCCTGGAGGACGGCTCGAACGGGGCCTTCGTCTATTCCTGGCGACAGCTGTCGGGCCGTCCCGTCAGCCTGGTGGGTGATCCCGAGGGCCCGGTCCTGGAGTTCACCGCGCCCGCACCCAAAGTCGGAGAGGATCTGGTCTTTCGTCTGACGGTGCGCAACGGCGGTTTCGATTCCGATCCGATGGAGATCCCCATCTCGGTCGGCTTGGCACCCATCTACCATCCCCAGGTGGCCGTCGGCTCGCTGGGAGGGGACCAGTCGCTCCAGACGGTCCTTGTCATCAGCAATCACAACAGCGAAGCAGCCCAGGGCGTCGCATTGGAGTTCTTCGACGCGAGCGGAAACCCGCTCTTCTCCGGGGCGGGAGTTGAGGACATTCTGGTCAACGGAGAAGCCTGGACGGGCGATCCGATCGATGTCCCGGCCGACACTGCCATCGTACTCGTCTTCTCGGGACAGAGTCTCCGTCAGGGATGGGGAAGGATCAAATCGTCGGTGCGGTTGGACAGCCAGGTGCTCTACCAGATCGTCGACAGCGCGGGCAACCTCTTCACCGAGGTGCCGATCTTCTCCGCCACACCGAGAACCAAATTCGTTTCGCCGTTCAGCAAGGTGGAAGGTTATGCCATTGCGGTGGTCAACCCTTCGCAGAGCGAGTCGACTTTCGTCCTCGAGATCAGGCCCGAGAACACGGGGTCGGTCAAGAATCTGCCCAGGAACATCGGGCCTGGCCAGCAGATGACTTTCTTCGTCAACGACAGCGACTTCGCCGCCGTGCCGGAGAACGGAACCTTGATCGTGAGCGGCGGCCCGGGCGAATTGATCGTGACCATTCTGAAGACCACTCCCGACGGACGAGTCTTCTCCACGGTCCCCATGCCCAATCGTCGTCAGTAAACGGGGCTGCAAAAAAACAGATTTAGAATCGAAGTGACGGAGTGGTGTTGCCGCATCGCAGCGACGCAAACCCCGTCTTCTCCGCCCCCGGGTCGGGCCGCCAAAGCTCTTCCCAAGTCCTTACCGAGAGGCGGATTTTCGAGCCAGTAAAGGAAGTGGAAAGTGATAGAAAAAAGCCAACTGAAATCGCTGTCCAGGACGGCCGGCCTTGCCTGCCTCCTGTTTTTGGGGTCGTTTTCGCTGTCCCCGCTATCCAGCCAAGGAGCCGATGACCTTGCCTGGAGCGGGGTTTGGAAACTGGTCCAGAAGGCCGAGAAAGCGCCTACCGTCTTTTATTTCCACGTCAGGCCCGACGGAAAACACTCGATCTACAGTCACCGATGGGCGCCT
>JBFGHF010000303.1:0-5504 GCA_041578355.1 Acidobacteriota bacterium | reverse complement strand
CTGCTGGAATCGATGCTGGCGACCAACGAGTGGGCAGGTTCGTGGGGCCTGCTGGCCGCCATGCTGATCGGACTTGGTGTGGTCCTGATCTACAGTGTCAGCGGAGGAATGCTGGCCGGGGTCTACACCGATTTCCTGCAGGGTCTCCTGATGATGGGGGCGGCGGGCGCCGTCTTTTTCTACGCCCTCGAAGCCACCGGCGGTGCAGCCGCCGCGCTTGGGAGTATTGCGGGCAGTGAGACGTTTGGATCTCGGTTTCTCCATCCCTTCGAAGTGGTTCCTCTTTTCACCGCCCTGGGCTTTTTCTTCGTCTTCGGCTTGGGGACTTTGGGGCAGCCCCACGTTCTGCACAAGTTCTACATGATCCGCGATCCCCGCCAGCTGAAATGGGCCCCGGCACTGCTTGCCGGTTCCCAGAGCCTTTGCCTGCTCATCTGGCTGGGCATCGGTTTGGCCGTCCCCGGCCTGGTGGCTCAGGGGAAGCTGGCTGCCTTGACCGAGCCCGACCAGGCTGCAGCCCTCTTTCTGCTCAATTTCACCCCGGGCCTGCTGACGGGTTTGGTCCTGGCGGGCGTCCTGGCGGCGATCATGTCCACGGCGGATGCCTTCCTCAATATCGGAGCCGCCGCCTTGGTGCGGGACATTCCGAGGGCTCTGGGGCGCCGCTTGGCCGACGAGTTCTACTGGGGACGAGTGGCCACGATTGGAATCGCTCTTTCCGCCCTTGGTTTCGCTTATTGGTACGGGGACCTGGTGGCACTACTGGGCACGTTCGCCTTCGGCACCTTCGCTGCCGCACTGGCGCCCGCCCTCGCCGTCGGTCTGAACTGGAAACGAGTCAGCGCCCAGGCGGCCGCTGCCTCGATCGCCACCGGGCTGATATTGAACTGGGGACTGGAACTGCTTTCGCGCTGGGCGCCCCAGGCCTCGTTTCTGGCGGCAGGAGTGTTGCCGTCGGCCATCGCCCTGGCCGCTTCTTTTGCGGTGCTTCTGATCTTCAGCTTCTTGACCGATTCCGGAAAGATTCCCGAGGACGTGGAGAGGGTGATGGAGTTGTAGTTCGGACCGAGAGCGAGAGCGAAGAGCGAGAGCGAGAGCGAGTTCTGGCAACGCGGCTTGGCAGCCCCATCGCTCTCCCTCATCGCTCTCCCTCATCGCTCTCGGTCTTCCTTCCTGTAGCCTCTTCGACCCAGCTTGGTCAGCATTGCGGCGATCCGGTCCAGAAGTTCTTTGCCGGAGCGATTCTCCGCCTCGTCGAGTGCCCGACGGACTTGCATGACGTCTTGAATCGCAGCGCATTCGCAGGCCGAGGCTCGGACCGAGAGCGAGAGCGAAGAGCGAGAGCGAGTTCTGGCAACGCGGCTTGGCAGCCCCATCGCTCTTCCTCATCGCTCATCGCTCATCGCTCTCGGCCTTCACCTTTGATCCTTCCTGTAGCCTCTCCGACCCAGCTTGGTCAGCATTGCGGCGATCCGGTCCAGAAGTTCTTTGCCGGAGTGATTCTCCGCCTCGTCGAGTGCCCGACAGACTTGCATGACGTCTTGAATCGCAGCGCATTCGCAGGCCGAGGCTCGGGCTATTTCGAAATATCGGCGACGATCTGCTCCCGCCGGTTTCCCGTTCCCCTCAGCGATGTTCATAGGAATCGATTGCGATGCGCGAAGAAGTTGACTAATCGCTGTGTTGTGACGTTTTGCGGTCCGCTCGGTAAGACGATATGCCCAAGCGACGTACTCCAGGGACACCCGATAAACATCGAGGTGTTCGTGTCCAAAGCCCACTGCTCCCCCTTTCAGCGTGGCTTTCCCCGAGTATCGAGAATCCGCTCTACCGAGTCAATTCACTGTGGGAGTTGTAGGTTGGGACCGAGAGCGAGACCGAGAGCGAAGAGCGAGAGCGAGTTCGGGCAACGCGGCTTGGCAGCCCCATCGCTCTTCCTCATCGCTCATCGCTCATCGCTCTCGGCCTTCCCCTTGAGTAACCGTCTCCGCCGCCTTCTTCCGGGTCTTGGGCAGGCTGATGAGATTGGCCAGCAACCGATAGGCCCCCGTCACGCCCGCGGGCAGCTGACGCCAGAGGCCCAGTCCGACGTAGATCCACTTTCCCTCCCCGTAGTCCGCTTCCACCAGCGATCCCAGCTTCTCGCCGGCGTTGTATTCAAAAGGGTCTTGGGTCGAGATCAAATCGCGGTATTCGGCGTTCTTTTCCCCGATGAAATACAGTCCGCGCTCCTGAACCCAACCCTTCCAGTCTTGGGAGCCGATCCGGTTGGGATAGTGAAAAACAGGATGGGCCTCGGCCAGCAGCTGAATGGGTGCGTACTCGTCGGTCACTCTTCCCCGGCCCACCTTTATGGGGTAGGGAGCATAGGGGCTGTCCCCCCTGCCGCGGTCGTTGAACTCGAACTTGTTGTACTGGACGATCAGCACACCCCCGCGCTTGACCCATTCCAAGAGCCGGTCGTTGTGCGACTTGAGGTCGTCTCGGACCAGATAGGCCCTGACTCCGGTGACGATCGTGTCGTAGCGGTCGAGATCGGCGAAGGCCAGATCGTCCTCGTCCAGGAAATCGAAGGCGACTCCCAACTGTTGGAGTGCTTCGGGGACCCGGTCGCCTACTCCGTCGATGTAAGCCAGGCGGACGGGTTCGACCTCGACATCCACGACATGCAAGGCGGTGGCCGCCGGATGGTAGAGGTGGCGGCGCTGGATGTGGTCGTAATCGATGGATTGGTAGCCCTCCCGGTAGGTCCGGTCGTGAAACCGTCCCTCAGCTCCGATCCGATACTCTCCCGGATTGGCGCCGCCCGGAGGGCGGACTCGGAAAATGCTCGTCTTCGACTCGCCCTTCCGACTCAGCGTGATCGCCTGCTCGGACGGCTCCGAAAGCCAGCCTTCGGGGAGTTCCAGAGACAGCGTCCCCCTCACCGGCTCGCTCCCGTTGTAAAGTGCCGAGACCCGAATCTCCTTTCCCTGCGGCAGATCTTGCCTGGGCAGGACGTTGACCTCGGGCGTCACCGAGAGCGAAACGGCGGGAACCACCATCACGTCATGACGCTGTTCCCCGCCCACCCAGGGTCCCTCATAGCGGTGTTGGACGGTCTCGGTGAGCTCCGCCCGGATGGCGGCGAACGTGTAGCCGAGTGAAATCCGGACCTCCGGTTCGGCCCAGGGCTGGTCGGCGTGGCGAGGATCGACCTGGTAGCGATCGATCGTCGGATCCTCCCGCCGCCAGTAGGGCCGGGTCGGTGCTGCTTCGGCGGCGACTCGCATTTTGAATGACTCGCGTACCGCGCCTCCGGGCAGCATGGCGTCGAGTTGTTTGGAAGGGGGATCCACCTCCCAACCATCAGGCACCTCAATCGTCAGCGTCGACGCCCCGGGGGTCATGCTTCCTCCATTGGCGACGACCGCGGAGACTTCGAACTCCTGGCCTGGAATCACCAAACCCGTCTCGGCGACGGTTTCCAGACGGATTTGTAGTGCCAAATGGAGGGCTTTTTCGAAGTCCTCCTCTTTCCGTGCCAACAGGAAGTCGGCTTGGTACTTTTCCTGCTCGGGCAGGGCGCTTTCGGCGATCCTTTCGCGGAGTGAACGTACCGAGCCCAATCCGGCTGCCAAGGGAGCGGCGGTGAGCGCGGGGTCGGCTGGATCGAAGAGGCGCTGGGCTTGGCCTGCCAGATCCGCGATCCGCGTCAGGTGGGTGTGGAGATTTGGCGCTAGAGTGGGCCAGGAGGGGGCGTGTCCCTCGATTGCGAAGAGACTCGTGTCGATGCCTTCGAACAAGTCTTGCTCTCCCGGTACGATGGGCTCAGCGGAGGCCACCAGTTTCCAATAGGAGGCGCGAGGCCCGGGAGGCGGGATCAACTGTCCCATTCCCTGGCAGCGGTGCAGGGAGCGCGCCTCGAGACCGATCTCCACATAGGTGCGGCCGTAGAGCGGGTCGAAGATGCCGGTCTCGATCCGCACGGCATCTGGGTCCGGCTCTTGGTTCGACTGCCAGCGGTGGCGTTCGTAGAGCTTGCGGGCCTGCCAGGCAGGGTAGCCTTGAGCGATCTGCTCGGGAAAGCGAGCGGGGTCGGCCGCGGCAAAGAAGGCCTCTTCGGTCAAGCGAGCCGACGTCTGGTGGTGTTGGCCTCCCCCTTCGCCCTGGCGCGGCAAGGAGACGATCACGTCGGGCCGGAATTTGCGGATCACCCGCACCATGTCCGAAAGGGTCTCCTCCTTGCCCCACTTGTCGAGCGTCTCTTCCACGCTGAAGGAATAGCCGAACTCGTAGGCGGCCGAGAAGTATTGGCGGGCCCCGTCGTAGCGGTGCATTGCCATGAGTTCTTCGGTTCGAATGATTCCCAGGGCTTCGAACAGTTCGGGTCCGATCTCGTTTTGGCCGCCCTCGCCCCGAGTCAGGGTGTAAAGGGCGGTGCGCAGGCCTCGTCCCTTCCCCAGCAGGACCAGCAGAGGATTGTCCTCGTCGTCGGGGTGGGCCGCCGTATGCAGGAAGCTGCCGGTGACGGGAAGCTTGCGAAGTGCGAAGGCGAGTCCGGTGGAGCCCTCGTCGTAGGGAAGCGGGCGCGAAGCTCCGGCGAGCAGCGTTTGTCCGAGCAGAAGAGCGAGACAGATTGACCAGATGGCGGGGCGTTTCATTTCGTATCTCCTGTATCCCGGCCCGGCGACCCTGCGAGCGTGTTGCCCGAATCGCGGCGGCAACCCTTTTCAGAGGCTCGCCGGAACGAAGACAAAATCCGGAAGGGCGTCCCTGGCTATTGGTCTGCAGTGCCAATCAACCAGGTCTCTCGCCTACGACACCCGGCTGCCTACTTCCTGCCCAGACTCAACAACAGCCCCACGCTGACGACTACGACCAACCCTACGACGTTGTACCACAGAAAGGAGATGGAGGTTCTCTGGCTGACGACGGCGACGGCCGCCATCCCGGCCAGCAGACCCACGAAGGCGCCCGTACCCGTCGCCCGTCGGGTGCCGATGGCAAGGACGAAGACTCCCAGCAACGACCCGTAGAAGAAAGAGCCGAACTTGTTGACCACTTCGATCAACGACCCCAGTTGAACGGCGTACATGGCCACGCCGCAGGCCGTCAAGCCCCAGAAACCGGTGGCCAGCTTCGACACCCTCAAGTAGTGGCGATCGCTTTCCTGCGGTCTGAAATGGCGTCTGTAGAAGTCCATCACCGATGCCGTGGCCAAGGCGTTGAGCTCGGACGAGATGCTCGACATGGCGGCGGCGAAGATGGCGGCGATCATCAGGCCCACGATGCCGACAGGCAGGAATCCGATGATGAAGGAAGGGAAGACGTGATTGATGTCGCTGAAAGCGGTATCGCCTCGGACCTGCCGGACCAGATCCAGGGCCTCTCGGCGGATCTCCTGCTGACGGCCCAGCGCCTGGTCGTAGCTGTTGGCGGCTGCCTCGTTCGAATCGCTGCTCAAAGCCAGAGCGCTTTCGCGGATGCGCTCCGAGATGCCGCGGTGCTCTTCTTCGAGGACT
>JBFGHF010000302.1:0-5508 GCA_041578355.1 Acidobacteriota bacterium | reverse complement strand
CTGTGACCGCGCCTCGGCGATCGGCGTAAGTACCTGAGGCTTCTGGAAGACCCGCCAGGCACTTTGATTGTTACGCGGTGACCCCGTGCACCCCGGGTTCATTCGGCGACGGACTTAATCGGGACGGATTTCATCCCTTTGACTTCGAGCAGGACACCGTTGACGGTCACTGACTTGCCGGCGTACTTGGCCACCTGACCTTTGGCGGAATCGTGACCCGGGCCGATCAGCAGGTAGAGGCTCCCATCTTCTGCCAGCAGGCCGATGGGGAGGCCCTTGAGCATGCAGGCTTCGGCGCATTTGGCGTGGTCGGCGCCCACGCTCGAATCGGGATGGACGAGGTAACACTGCAGGTCGACGATCTCACCCTTGAGGGTGACGGGTTTGCCCTTGGCGTCGTGCGCGCTCAGCAGGGGAAAGAGCAGTAGCAGAAACAAGAGCAAGAGAGCGGCTTTGAAATGGTTGCGATCCATATTGTGTTCTCCTTCTATCGGTTGTTGATGAGTCTCGCAGACGATCGTTTCCAGTAGGCGGTGCGAAAAATCAGACTAAGCCTCGGGAGGTCAACCTGTCAAGCTGGACAGAGTTTCCGAAGTGGTTCCACAGCGGGGGGAGGCAGATGGCGTAGCGCCGATGCGGACATCGCCTTCTGCGGCGACTGCCCGGTGGCTGCAACCCTTTCAGGGGTTGGCGGAGACCGAGAGCGCCCAACCCCGGGGTGGCGCCCGCCTTCGCCAAAGCTGCGGTGGGCTTACCCCAGGGATCTAATTGTATAATCGCTGTTCTGGCGCCATTACTGGGACGGAGGGGTGGCCTTGACCCGTTTGCGATTCCTGATTGCAGCGACTTCGATTCTGATCCTGACAGGTTGTTCGGCGGCCCGGTCTTCTTCGCCCTTGTCGCACCCCGATCCGGCCAGTCCGGACGCTGAGGAGGCTCCGGTTCAACCGCTTCCTTCGCTCATGGCGGGAGTGGAGCCGGTGGCGGCCACCACTCGCCCGGCCGAGGATCACTCCGGACAAATGCCGGAATCGCACCAACACCACCAGGAGCCCGCCAAGCCGTCCCCTGCCGAACCCGGGACTCCACCTCTTCCCGACACCGAATACGTTTGCCCGATGCATCCGCATGTGAAACAGCCTCGGGCTGGCAGTTGCCCGATCTGCGGCATGAAGCTGGAACAAAGACGCAAGCCCTCACCGGAAGAGAATTCATGAAGCGCTGCTTTCTGCTGCTGGCGGCCGCCTTGTTGGCAACCGGCTGTGCGCGTGTCAATCCCCGTCCCGCCTTCGCTGACCTTTCCGAGGAGATCTCTCGACGAAGCGGCGTGGGACCCGCCTGGGCCCGAACGGCTCAGGAAACCGCTGAACTCGAAGAGCGAGTACGGCGTCTGCTTTCCGCGCCCTTGAGCGCCCAGGCGGCTGTGGAGGTCGCGCTCATCCACAACCGCTCGCTGCAGGCTGACTACGAGGATCTGGCTGCCGCCCATGCCGATCTGGTTCAGGCGGGACTTCCGGCCAATCCCGACTTTGATTTTCGGGTGCGCTTTCCCGACCGTCCTCCGTCGACTTCCAACCTGGAATTCGCGTTGGGTGTGGAATTGTTGGACTTCCTGGTTCTTCCGGCCCGAAAGAAGATCGCCCTGGCACAATTCGAGTCGAACCGTCTGCGCCTCGCCTCAAAGCTCTTGGACTCTGTTGCCGAGACCAAGGTGGCGTTCTATACCCTGCAGGGCCAGAATCAGCTGATTCGAGCTCTCGAGACGGCCGTGGAGATCAACGAGGCTGCCCAGGAACTGGCCCAGCGTCAGTACGAGGCGGGAACCATCGGCGAGCTCGACCTGGCAAATCATCAGGCCGTTTACCAGTACTCACGGATCGGATTGGCCAAGGCCCGGCTTCAGGCGAGACTCGACCGCGAAAACCTCAATCGGTTGATGGGCCTCTGGGGCAGCGACTTACGCTGGAGCTTGGGTGGTCAACTACCGGCGCTGCCGCCCCAGGAGGTCCCCCTGGAGGGTCTGGAATCTCTGGCCATGCGCCAGCGTCTCGACCTGGAGGCGTCTCGCTGGAACATCAACCTGATCGGCCGTGCGCTGGCCCTGAAGCGGAAAACGCGCTTCTTCCCCGTCGGGATTCACGTCGGTGTCGATAGTGAACGCGAAACGGAACGTCAATGGGTAACCGGCCCGGCGCTATCCCTGCAGATTCCCGTCTTCGACACCGGAAAGGCGTCCATTGCCAGGCTCGAGGCCCAGTTGCTGCGCGCGCAGCGATTGCGCGAAGCTCTGGCTGTTGAGGCGCGCTCGCAAGTCCGCGAGGCGAGAGATCTGCTCACGGCCTCACGCGACCTGACTCAATACTACGAGCAGGTCATCGTTCCCCAGCGGACCCGGATCGTAGACCTGACTCTGCGCCAGTACAACATGATGCTGTTGGGCGCTTACGACCTGTTGGCCGCCAAAGAGCGCGAAGTGGAAGGGGAGCGCGCCTACATCGAGGCCTGGCGCGATTACTGGATCGCCCGCGCCGAACTGGAGCGGGCCGTCGGGGGGAAGCTCCCCGACAAGCCTCCGGAAGTGTCCGGCGGTACGGACGGCCTGATGCCGAAAGCGTCAGGAGAAACCGCGGAAAGGAACCGACTGCCATGAAGCTGACACGCCGAGGATATCTCCGCCAGACTGCGGGCCTGGGGGCTGGCGCAGCCTTTTGGAGCCGACTTGCGTCGAGCCTGGGCTTGAGCTCTAAATCGCCCGAGCGGGCAGCCAGTGCAGGACAATCGCCCTACACCCCGGTGGTCACGCCCAACGGGAGTACGCTCCCCTACGTCCTCAAAGACGGCGTCAAGGAGTTTCATTTGATCGCCGAGCCGGTCCGTCGGGAATTTGCTCCGGGCATGGAAGTCAATTGCTGGGGCTACAACGGGCAATCTCCCGGCCCCACGATCGAAGCCGTGGAGGGCGACCGCGTGCGGCTGCTGGTCACCAACCGGCTGCCCGAGCACACCACCATCCATTGGCACGGTCTGCTGCTTCCCAATGGGATGGACGGTGTGGGAGGCCTCAATCAGCCCCACATCAAGCCGGGTGAAACCTACGCCTACGAATTCCCGCTCAAGCAGTACGGCACCTACATGTACCATCCCCACGCGGATGAGACCGTTCAGATGGCCATGGGGATGATGGGATTTTTCATCATCCATCCCCGCACTCCGCCCGATCCCCCCATCGACCGCGACTTCGCCATCATGCTCATGGAGTGGTTCATCGATCCCGGCAGCTACACGCCCAACCCCGCCATCATGACCGATTTCAACACCTTCACCTTCAACAGCCGGGCTTTCCCCGGCACCGAGCACTTGATCGTCAGGAAGGACCAGCGAGTGCGCATCCGGCTGGGCAATCTGAGCATGGACAGTCACCCCATCCACATCCACGGGCACCGCATGTGGGTGACCGAGACCGACGGGGGGCAGATACCAGAAACCGGCTACTGGCCGGAAACCACGGTCAACGTCCACCCGGGCAGCACACGGGCCGTCGAATTCGTAGCAGACGCTCCGGGCGATTGGGGCTTCCACTGTCACAAGACGCACCACGCCATGAACGCCATGGGCCACGACATCCCCAACGTGATGGGTGTCGACCAGCAGCAGGTGGGGGCCAAGATCAGCAAACTGGTGCCCGGTTTCATGGCCATGGGCTCGACCGGAATGGCCGAGCACGCCATGCACGCCGAACACCTTGCCGGAGTGCCCAACACGCTGCCCATGATGACCGGTCAGGGGCCCTTCGGACCCATCGAAATGGGCGGAATGTTCACGGTGATCAAGATCCGGGAAGATCTCGAAAGCTACGAGGACCCCGGCTGGTACCAACACCCGGAGGGTACGATTGCCTGGAAGGTCGCCGGCGATTGAGTGACCGCACACAGGCTTCGGTGCCTGTCACCCGGGTAAGCGGGCGCCCGGCAAGACGGGTTTGGGTTGGGCGGTGGTTGTCAAAGGGTCACGGTTACGCAGCCGGCCCAGCAAGCCATCAGCAAGGCCACGCAGCAGATCCCGCAAAACCCGGAACAGAGAATCGTCTTCATTGTTGTTTCCCGACAACTTGTACGGATCGCTACCCGGTTCGGGTTCAATTTCGCCAAACCTTAGCCCGGTTTCCTATGTAATCCGGGGCTAAACCCGCAGCGTCACCACCGTGGCGCCTCCTTGGACTCGGTGTTTGGCCACCTGGACATGTTCGCTGAGGAATTCGGAGACGGCCTGGCGAAGTCTGCCCGTGCCGTGGCCGTGGATGATCTCCACCTCCTGCAACTGGGCGACGAACGCGCGGTCCAGGTACTTGTCCAGACGGGACAGGGCTTCATCCACACGAAGGCCGATCAAGTTGAGCTGTCGTTCCGCCTCGACGACCACGTCGAGTTTGACGTTGGGAAGGGAAGCCGGGCCGGCCGGTTCTTGCCAAAGAGTTATCTGATCCAGGGGACTCTCCACCCTCTTTCCCTCCAGATCGACGAGTGCTCGATCCTGGTCGAGGGAAACCACACGGCCCTTCTTGCGAAAAAAGGAATGGTAGACCCAATCTCCTGGGCGCGGTGATGTAGGAGACGCTCCCGTTTGCGGCGGCGTCTCCCGGGTTTGAGACTTCATCTTGCGGCGAAAGGCCTCTTGCAATGACTGGCGCTGCTGTTCGGCTCGTCTTCTCAGGCGCTGCCTTTCGATGCCCTCGGTGATGCTCTTGATGCGTTGCGAGGCCTCGCGTGAGAACTCGGCGGACCAGGCTTGAAGAGCTTTTGCGTTTTCCTTCTGTCGCTGGCGATCGCGCTTCTCCATTTCTTCGCGCAGTTCCAACTCGCGCTGCTCCAGACTCTCTTGCTGCGCTTCGAAGCTGCGGCGGGCTTGATCGAGCTGTTGCAACTCACGACGCAGCCTCCCCAGGTACTTCTCCACCTGCAGCTGCCTGCTGTCGAGCAGCTTTCTGGCCTGTTCGAGCAAAGGCCCGGGAAGTCCGAGCTGCTCCGCCACTTCCAATGCGCTGCTTCCGCCCGCCAGGCCCATCCTCAGCTGATAAGTGGGTTTCATGGTCGTCGCATCCAATTCGACACTGGCGTTGACGACTCCGGGAGTGTCCGAGGCGAACTGTTTGACCGCCTGATGATGCGTGGTGGCCACCACCATGGCGCCGCTCCGCTTGAAATGATCGATGATGGCAATCCCCAGAGCGGCGCCGTAGAAGGGGTCGGTTCCGGTTCCCAGTTCGTCGAGGAGTATCAAGGCCGGAGGCGTGAGCCGCTCGATCATTTCCCTCACTTGCAGCACGTGAGAAGAGAAGGTGCTCAGGCTGGCCGAGATGGACTGCCTATCTCCGATGTCCGACAGTACCTGGAAGTAGATCGGAAGCTCGGCGCCTGCCGCCGGCAGCGGAAGCCCGCTTTGCGCCATCAGGGCCAGCAATCCGATGGTTTTGAGGGCCACCGTCTTTCCCCCGGTATTGGGGCCGCTGAT
>JBFGHF010000301.1:0-5509 GCA_041578355.1 Acidobacteriota bacterium | reverse complement strand
CGCTCCCGGTCGGGGTTGAAGAGAAGAAGGCGCGAGGCCACGATGCCGGGGAGGTGAAAGAAATGGGCCAGGTCGTGGGGAAAGCCGTAGCGGCCCGTGACCTCGAGGCCGCCCGTGACCACACCCAGCCGACCGCTGGTTTCCGTCAGGATCGTGTACTCGCCTCTCACGGCCGTGCCCGCTATCGTCAGAGGAAAGATTCGAAACAGGATCCCGTCGTTATTGGTCCGGGTGGTGAGCAATGTGGAAGAGGAAAGCCGGTCGCTGAGAAGCCGCACCCTGGATCCGGAATTCAGTTCTTCGACGCCCGCTCCGGCCAGGACCAAATGGGTGTTCCGCCCGCTTCCCACCTGGCTGGGGCTGGTGGTGACCCGAAAAGCGCCGCCGGGGTCGTCAACGATTCCGATGAACTCGGGATCGACGTCGACGCTCCCGCTGCGCACGGCGATATCGGCAGCCTCGACTACCGCCCCGGCCGTGACTTCGACGCTGGGTTGCATCGAGTCCTGGTGGAAACGGGGAAGGAAATCAGTGTCCACCCGACCGGGTTCGAAAACGCCGTCGGCGATATGGATCGGCTGGGTGGGGCCGTCCAAGGGCTCGGCATAGAGACTGTAGCGGCCCGTCGGCAGGTTCTCGATCTCGAACCTTCCGTCCGCTCGGGTGATCGCGCTGGCCGTCAGAACGCCGGACTCGTCCGAGGCCACCACGAAGGCTCCGAAGACGGGACTCTCGGAATCCTCACGAACCACCTTCCCGCGTATCGAGCCGGTCAGCAGTTCGATTCCGAGAAGCGGATAGAGCAGATTGGCCCCCGCCACGTCGTCCCAAGCCAGGAACTGAGGCTGAAAAGGAGCGGGGCCGGCGTTGAAGAACATGGTGGCGCTGCGGGCCACCACGTGCTTGAGTCCCAGGGCGTGCCCGAACTCGTGGTAGGCGAACGCCGCCAGGTTGGTGACGCCTTCCTGCTGGACGGTGCTCCAGGGCGGTCCCGGTTCGGGATTGAAGAGGACATCGGATTCGATCAGGACGTCGCGGCCCTCCTGGGGCTGGGTCCAAACCAGCGTGAGGGCGGGGAAATCGCCGAGCACCCCACGGTTGGCGGCTGAATCGGCGATGGTGACGATGTTGTGGCCGTCCAGAGCGGTGCTGGAAACGGTCGTCGTCTCGAATCGCAAAGGCAGCGAAACCACTTCCGCCCATTGCTCCCAGGCCGCCCGGATGGCGGCGCCGGGGCGGCTCCCCGAGACGAGACCGGGCGCGGACTCGAAGCCCTGCCAAAGCTCAAGGGTCACGGGCAGTTTCTCCGAATCCCAGAGCAGAGGCTCGGCCGTGTTGCTCTGGAGAATCAGATAGGCGGCTTGGCTGAGGGCCAGAATCAACAACAACGCCAGGGCGCCCCGAGAGATCCGCGGTGATTTCATCATCGGCGCACCTCCGCTTCCCGGACGCGAGTTTCCAACTCTTGCAAGGATAGAAAGAAGGTTGCCGAGTTGCCGCGAAGTGGGTGACGCGGCCCCATCCTGACCGTCTCCGTCGAGCCCGAGTTCTGGATCAGAGGCAGGCGGCCCTGGGTCCCCCCGATGGTGCGCAGGCCGTGCTCGGAGCGTCCGGCGAAAACAACGTATTTTCCTCGCCGGGTGTAGCTGACGCCGTGAGAAACGATTAGCCTCAATCCGTCGACCTGGCCACCCAATTCCGTGATCGCCAACTGCTCGGTGCCGCCTCCTTTGAGGTAGTGGTCGACGCGGAACTCGTAGCGAGTGCGAATCAAACCGGTCTTGGAATCGAGCAGAGCCACTTGGTCGACCACGGTGCCAATGAAGATCAGGTCGCTCTGCTGGATGAAGTCCGAGGCACTCGGAACGTTCCCGGCCGCCAAGACGGGGGGAGTTGCAAGAACAGTCAAGCCGACGGACAATCCAAAAAAAGCCGCAAATGAGCGATGGAGCACTTCGAACAACCTCCCTGAGCCGAAGACTAATTTAGATTCTCACGGCGAATGCGCCCGTGACAATGGTCACCCTGGGGCTTGGGGCGTGGGGCTTGGGACCGGGAAGGTGTGCGCAGACATCCTGCCTGCGCTCCGGTGTATACAGTCAACGCCGGAGGACGGAAGACGCAACACGGTGAAGCCCCAATTCGACATCCCCGGGGCCCTTCCCCTAGAATGCCGCAGGCCGAAAAGGCCGAGGATCGATGGGAAAGAAAAAGAAAACCGCAATCCAACCCACCCGGGCGGAAGACTATCCCGAGTGGTATCAACAGGTGATCCGTGCCGCGGATCTCGCCGAAGTATCGCCCGTGCGCGGCTGCATGGTGATCAAACCCTGGGGCTACGCGATCTGGGAGAACATGCAGAAAGTCCTGGATCGGAAGTTCAAAGAGACGGGACACGAGAACGCCTACTTCCCGCTCTTCATCCCGCTCCGCTTCCTGGAGAAGGAGGCCGAGCACGTCGAGGGTTTCGCCAAAGAGTGCGCGGTGGTCACCCACCACCGTCTCGAGCCCGGGAAGAAAGGCGGATTGGTGCCCGCTGCTCCGCTCAGGGAGCCGTTGATTGTGCGTCCCACCAGCGAGACGATCATCGGCGCCATGTTCGCCAAATGGATCCAGTCCTATCGGGATCTGCCCGTCAAGATCAATCAATGGTCGAACGTGGTGCGTTGGGAGTTGCGCACGCGGCTCTTTCTGCGCACCACCGAGTTCCTCTGGCAGGAAGGCCACACCGCCCATGCAAGTTCGGAGGAGGCGTGGGAAGAGACCAGACAGATGCTCGACGTCTACGCCGATGTCGTGGAGAACTACCTTGGCATTCCCGTCATCAAGGGAGAGAAGCCGGAAGCCGAGCGGTTTCCGGGCGCCGAGTCGACGCTTTGCATCGAGGCCATGATGCAGGACCGCAAGGCGCTTCAAGCGGGCACTTCCCATTTCCTTGGTCAGAACTTCTCACGCGCTCAGGGGATCAAGTTCCAGGATGAAAGCGGTGAGGAAGTCTACGCCTGGACCACCTCCTGGGGGGTCTCGACTCGCTTGGTGGGAGCGCTGATCATGACCCACAGCGACGACGACGGCCTGGTCCTTCCGCCCCGCTTGGCCCCCAAGCACATCGTGCTGCTGCCGGTCCTGCGCGATGAGTCCGAGAAGAGCGAGGTCCTGGGGTATTGCTCTCGATTGCAGGAGGAACTCGCGCAAGTCCTCTATGACGGTGAACCGGTTCGGGTTCTCCTCGACGATCGAGACATCCGGGGCGGGGAGAAGAATTGGCAGCACATCAAAAAGGGTGTCCCCTTGCGTGCCGAGATCGGGCCTCGCGATATCGCCAAGGACGGCGTCTTTCTGGGTCGACGGGACACGGGGAAGCGCACCCCGATCGCTCGCAAGGAACTGGTCGAGACTCTCCCCGACCTGCTCGAAGAGATCCAAAACAACCTCTTCCAGCGTGCTTCGGAAATGCGTGCGGCCCACACCAGGAATATCGACACCCTGGATGATTTCAGAGATTTCTTCCAGGCCGACGACGCGGACGATCCCGGAATCCTGGGAGGCTTCGCCCTCAGCCACTGGGCGGAGAACGGCGTCCCCGATCGGATTCTCGAAGAACTCAAGGTGACGGTTCGCTGTATCCCCCTCGAGGGCGAAGAGGAATCGGGGCGATGCATCTTCAGCGGGGCCCCCAGCCGCAGGCGTGTGGTCTTCGCCCGAGCCTATTGAGAATGCCCCCCCAGGACATCCCGGACCCCCACCGTCGTCGCCAGAACAGCCCGTCCCCTACTCTGTGCCATTGTCTCGCTTAGGTCTGTGCAGCCTGCTTTCGCCTGAGTGCCAACAGAGCGAGGCCGCCGAAGAGTCCTAAGCTCCTCCTTCGCGCTCAGTGCTGGTCTGTTTGGATGACTTCGAGTCTAGGAGGCTCCCGAGTTAGAATCGAGCTCAATGGAAGAAAAACGCTTTGCAAGCACCACGCCCTCACTCGGCAAGTGAAGATGGTCTTGACTCGAACCCAGGCGCGGGAGTTCTACAACCGCTTCGGAGAGCGCCAGGACGCGCAGAGTTGGTATGAGGATGCCGCCTTGGACGAGCTGTGTGCGAACGGCAACTTCGGCGAGGCGACGTCGGTGGTCGAGTTCGGCTGCGGCACCGGTCGATTCGCCAAGAGACTCCTTTCAGAAGTGCTGCCTTCGAACGCCACCTACCGCGGGCTCGACCAGAGTTCCACGATGGTGGCACTGACCCGGCGGAGATTAGCCTCCTTTGAAGACCGGGTGAAGGTTGAACTGAGCGACGGATCGATCCTTCTGGGAGAGCCGGCTTCGGTCAGCCATGTCGTCTCTACCTATGTCCTGGATCTGCTGGCGGAGAAAGACATAGGCGATTTCCTGACTGAATCGCATCGAGTCCTGATTCCGGGCGGGCGAGTCTGTCTGGCAGGTTTGGCTTGGGGGCCGACAATCCTCTCTTCGGTCGTTTCGGCGTTCTGGAATCTGATTTGGAAACTGCGACCCGTTGTCGTGGGAGGATGCCGTCCGATGGATTTGAGGCCCTTTCTGAGTTCCCGCTACTGGGAGCTGGAGCTGGCGAAAACCGTGGTCGTCAGGGGGCTCGCCTCCCAGGCTGTCGTAGCCAAGCGGACTTCCGGCTCCGGACTCCCGGCTCCCGGCCTCGAGGACGGCGGTTGATCTCCTCTGCGTCGGTGCATCGTGGCACTGTGACTCGAAGGCTTCTGTATCGGTGGGGTACCGGCGCAGTCCGATCGGATCGGCCGCCCCGCCCTGCAAAACCTGACCCTGTGCGAAATGGACCAAGAACCCCCAAAACTGGCATAATCTAGGGCTTTGCCTCGCGGCGAGGCGAGCACCGGAAGCGGGAACACAAGGCTAGCTCAGATGAACATCGTTCTATTCGGCCCACCCGGCTCGGGAAAGGGAACCCAGGCGCGGCGACTCGAGAAGGAACTCGGATGGGCGCACGTGGCCTCGGGCGATTTATTTCGCGATCATTTCAAGCGTCGGTCAGATCTGGGAAGAATGGCCAAGAGATACATGGACAAAGGCCGTTTGGTGCCTGACGAGGTCACCATCGGAATGTTGAAGGAACGGCTTCTGCGTCCCGACGTTTCGGCTGGCGTCCTTCTCGACGGCTTTCCTCGAACCATGGCCCAGGCCGAGGCCCTGGATCGACTGCTGGCGGGCCTGAGGAGGAAGGTCGACGCCGTTCTCCATATCCGAGTCAGCGACGAGGAACTGGTCCGTCGTCTCTCGGGCCGCCTCATCTGTCGCGAGTGCCAGATCTCTTTCCACAAGCTTTCCAAGCCATTCCGATCATGTCCGACCGACCGTTGCCAGGGTGAGTTTCTCTACCAGAGAAAGGATGACGACCCCGCAACAGTCCGCAAGCGACTCAAAACCTACGAAGAACAGACCGAGCCCCTGTTGGACTACTACGACAGACGCGGGGTTCTGGTGGAGGTAGCGGGCGAGGGAACCGTCGAAGAGGTTTTCCAGGCCTGTCT